>JBFOLS010000118.1:0-6011 GCA_040830225.1 Leisingera sp. | reverse complement strand
GGTGTTGTGGGGCTGCGTGATCAATGGCGGCGGGGTGCTGCTGTCGCTGCTGATTGCAATGGCAGGCGCCGACACCGTATTCAGCTTCTTCGGACTGATGTGCTTTGTCGGCATCGGCAACGGCATGGCGATCCCCAACGCAACTGCAGGCGCGATCTCGGTTCGGCCGCATCTGGCGGGCACCGCCTCGGGGCTCAGCGGTGCCATCATGATCGGCGCAGGTGCCGCACTCAGCGCCTTTGCCGGCATGCTGCTGGTGCCGGGCTCCACCGCAGTGCCGCTGCTGGCGATCATGTTTGCCACCGGTGCATGCGGGCTGGTGGCGATCCTGCTGGTGATCCGGCGGGAGCGGCAGATCCGGGCGTGAGGCTCAGCCCGCCCGGGCGAGCAAGTCATCGAGCCAGGCGACGGTGCGGCGGATGCGTTCCAGCCAGCGCAAGTCTCGGCGGGCTGCGCAAGCCGGTGCGGATTTTGGAGCGGCGGCAGGTTTTTGGCGCGGGTGCGCCGGTCTGGCCTCTTGCCCCGGCGCTTTTGCAAAGTTAACTTGCGCGGAAAGTAAACTTGCAAAGGCGCCCTCCCATGGCCACCCAGAAACTATATGCCGGCGCCAAACTGCGCGAGATGCGTCAGCGGCTGGAGCTGACCCAGAAGGACTTCGCTGCCAAGCTGGGGGTCTCGCTGCCCTATCTGAACCAGATGGAAAACAACAACCGTCCGGTCTCGACAACAGTGGTGCTGGCGCTGGCGCAGGAATTCGGCATGGATGTGACCGAACTTTCAGCCGGGGACAGCGAGCGGCTGGTCAGCGACATGCGCGAGGCGATGGCGGATCCGGTCTTTGCCGATGATGCACCGCCGCTGGCGGACCTGCGGCTGACCGCGTCGAATGCGCCGGCGCTGGCGCGGGCGTTTCTGTCGCTGCACCGGGCCTATAGGCAGACCCATGAGCGGCTGGCCTCTTTGGACGAAGCGCTGGGGCGGGAGGATGCCCGCATTCAGGCGAGCCCCTGGGAAGAGGTGCGCGACTTCTTCCACTATTGCGACAATTACATCGACGCGGTGGACCACGCGGCCGAGCGGTTTGCCGCCACCAATGATATCCGAGCCGCCGCCATCGCCGAGCTGGAGCGCGGCGGCATCACCGTGCGCCAGACCGAGATGGAGGGGCTGCGCCACTATGACGGCGAGGCCAAGGTGCTGCATCTGTCAAACCGGTCGGCGCCGCAGACGCAGTTGTTCCAGATGCTGCTGCAGGTGGCTTTGCTGCGGCAGAACACTTTGCTGGAAGCAACCCTCGACTTTGCAAAGTTCCAGAGCGAAGAGGCCCGGTCCATCGCCAAGATCGGCCTTGCCAACTATTTCGCGGGCGCCGCCCTGATGCCCTACACGCGGTTCCTGGAGGCGGCGCAGGCCTGCCGCCATGACCTGGAGCTGCTGTCGATCCGCTTTGGCGCCTCGATCGAGCAGATCGCCCACCGGCTGTCGACGCTGCAGCGGCCCGGCAACAAGGGGCTGCCGTTTTTCTTTGTGCGGGTGGATCAGGCCGGCACGATCACCAAGCGGCACTCGGCCACGAGGCTGCAGTTTGCCCGGTTCGGCGGCGCCTGCCCGCTGTGGAACGTGCACCGGGCGTTTGAGACCCCGGGCCGTTTCCTGCGCCAGCTGGCGGAGACGCCGGACGGGGTGCGCTATATCTCGCTGGCGCGCGATGTGTCCAAGCCCGGCGGTTCCTACGGCGCACCGGTGCGGCGCTATGCGATTGCGCTGGGGTGCGAGGTGCGTCACGCGGATGCGCTGGTCTATGCGGATAATCTGGATGTGAGCAACGACAGCGCTTATGAGCCGATCGGCATCTCCTGCCGGATCTGCGAGCGCAAGGACTGCCACCAGCGCTCGGTGCCGCCGCTGGAACGGCGGCTGACCATCAACACCGACCAGCGCGGCGTACTGCCTTATGAGGTGAGCTGAGGGCGCGTGGCGCGCAGATCGGATTGCAGGTCGTCAGTAAAAGCGTGTCAGCCGGGCCATATAGTAGTCAAACCTTCCCACCAGATCGCCGGCAGATTCAGCCTCAGCATCCATAATAACCAGGCCCCTGATCAGTTCCTGGCCGTTTTCCCAGTCACGATTAAAAAACACAATTTCGATTACGCGCCTCCCGGCCAATTCCTGTGCTGAAATAAACCCTCCGAGGAAACGCTGCGGCGACGACGCTGTCCAAAGACAGCGGCCGAGCTGACGGCGCACAAGCTCGGCGCAATAGAGCCTGCGCCCGGCCAGGTAACGCTGGCTCAGTGTTGGGAAATCTCCAGCCGTGTAGGGGGCGATGACCTCGATAGACGCCTCAACCTGCCCTTTGCACGTCACGCAGCGGTAGTCTGCGCGGTTGGCGCCGAACTGAACCTCCCAGTCGCCGTCCCGCTTTAGGTCTCTAATCAGGGAGGACTTGGCAATCCAATCCATCCTTGTTTGTTCGGCGGCAGCTGGCTGCGCGACGGCAATTAAGAATGGAAGAAAATAGTTCCGGCAGGATTTCAATGATCCGCGCTCCGGAACAACCAGTACGGGATCAGCTTAAGCCGCGCACGTTACAAAATGCAACCTGGGAGAGTCCGGAGTTAAAAGTACCGCTTTGGCAGCGTGCGCCCTGAGACCCGGAAAGGTTTCCAGCCGCAGCGGCTCAAATTCAATGATGCGCCCGGAAACGGCCCAGAAGACGCGAGACAAGCGTGGGCTCTGCCGGGCGGGCCGGCTTTGGAGCCGGCTGCCAGAAGTGCTTGCTGCCCGCTGCTGCCTCCTGCTCCACGTCAGGATGGGTCACCACCTCAGCCGTCAGAACCTGGCGCACCGCAGCAAGGATCTCGGCGTCAGTGGCTTCATGGCTCTGACCTTGGATCTCTTGAGCCGGAATGGTTTGAAGGCCCTGTGCCATCTGTCATCTCCCAGGTTTGAAACTCAGGCTGCGGCCCGCATCACGGGGCATCCATTTGCTGCACCCAGACTATACGAAAGCGTCGGAGATTGCCCCATTTTAGCTATAATTTGAGGAAATTGGTTAATTTACGGCCACCCAGCGGAGACAGTCCGCGCTCAGTGCTGCACTGTTTCCAACGCGGCTGCAATAACGCCGGGCCGGGCCAAACCGGGCCATATTCCGGAAGCCTTAACTCCTTCAAATTTGCCGCAAAGTGATTCTCCTGGGCCGCACCTTTTCCGCCCAAAGCAAAATGGGCGCCCAAGGCGCCCATCTGTCTGGTTCGCTTTCCGCGGCCTTAAGCCTTGGACAGGATCCCCCAGATCTCATCCTTCAGCGCGGCGCGCTGCTTGCGCATGTCGGTCTCGGACTGGGCGCTCACCGGCTCGACGTTGGTCTCGGCCCGGTGCACGGCGCGGTTCACCGCGTGGTACTCCTCCGCCAGCTTGGCGAAATGGGCGTCGGACTGCTTCAGCTCGCTCATCAGCGCGGCCTTGTCCGGAAATTCTTCGGCCAGTTCATGGGGCGTGTTGGACACCTGTTCGCTCCTTCTCATTAGGGTCGTGAACAGATTATTTGCCCGGCATCACCGCCACTTTGACGCGGATCAAAAGATGCCGCAGACGTGCTGATTTTCAGAGAAAAAGTAAGCCGCCCGCACGGTGGGGAGGTGGCGGGCGGCTTGCTGGTGCGCGGCAGGTCAGCGCTGCGCTTCGCGCCAGTTCGGGTTGAACCAGGGTTCGGCGTTCGACGATGGCAGGCGGCGGCCCAGAATGTGGTCCGAAGCCTTCTCGCCGGTCATGATGGAAGGGCCGTTGAGGTTGCCGTTGGTGATGCGCGGGAAGATCGAGCTGTCGGCGACCCGCAGCCCCTCGACGCCGATGACGCGGCATTCCGGGTCGACCACGGACATCGGGTCATCCGCGGCGCCCATCTTGCAGGTGCCGCAGGGATGATAGGCGCTTTCCACGTGCTCGCGCAGGAAGCCGTCGATCTCGTCGTCGGTTTGAAGATCGGTGCCGGGCTGGATCTCGTGCTTGAGGAACGGTTCCATCGCGTCCTGGGAAAAGATCTCGCGCGTGAGGCGCACGCATTTGCGGAAGTCGATCCAGTCCTGCTCGGTCGACATGTAGTTGAACAGGATATTCGGGGCGTCCTTGGGATCGGCGGAGGCCAGCGTGACCTCGCCGCGGGACGGCGAGCGCATCGGGCCGACGTGGGCCTGGAAGCCGTGCCCTTCGGCCGCCGCCTGGCCATCGTAGCGGACCGCGATGGGCAGGAAGTGGTACTGGATGTCCGGATAGTCGACGCCCTTGTCGGAGCGGATGAAGGCGGCGCTTTCGAACTGGTTCGATGCCCCCAGGCCGGTCTTGGTGAACATCCACTGGGCGCCGACAAGGCCTTTGCCGAACAGGTTCCAGTATTTGAACAGGGTGATCGGCTGCTTGCAGGCGAATTGGAAGTAGAATTCCAAGTGGTCCTGCAGGTTCTGGCCGACGCCAGGGCGGTCGGCGACCACGTCGATGCCGTGTTCGGCCAGGTGCTTGGCCGGGCCGATGCCCGAGAGCATCAGCATCTTGGGGGAGTTCAGCGAGGAGGCCGCCAGGATCACCTCGGCATTGGCGCGGATCACCTCGGTCTTGCCGCCGCGTTCAATCTCGACGCCGACGGCGCGGCCGTCCTCGATCACCACCTTGCGGGCGAAAGCGCGGATCAGGTCGCAGTTCTCGCGTTTCAGCGCGGGCTTCAGATAAGCGTTGGCGGCAGACCAGCGGCGGCCCTTGTAGACCGTCATCTCCATCGGGCCGAAGCCCTCTTGCTGCTCGCCGTTGTAGTCGGAGGTGACCGGGTAGCCGGCCTGCTCGCCCGCCTTGACGAAAGCGTCGTGCAGCGGGTTGTCGCGCGGGCCGCGGGTCACATGCAGGGGTCCGTCTTTGCCGCGCCAGTCCGGGTCGCCGCCATGGCCGCGGTCGTTCCAGGTTTCCATGCGTTTGAAATAGGGCAGCACGTCGGCGTAGGACCAGCCTGCAGCACCGGATTCAGCCCAGTGGTTGTAGTCGCCTGCGTGGCCGCGCACATAGACCATGCCGTTGATCGAGGAAGAGCCGCCGATCACTTTGCCGCGCGGGCAGACCAGCTCGCGTCCGCCCAGATGCGGCTCGGGCTGGGATTTGTAGCCCCAGTCATAAAGCGGCATGTTCATCGGGTAGCTGAGCGCGCCCGGCATCTGGATAAACGGCCCGGCATCGGTGCCGCCGTGTTCGATTACCAGGACCTTTTTGCCAGCCTCGCTAAGCCGGTAGGCCATCGCACAGCCGGCTGAGCCGGCACCAACGATCACATAATCCGCATTCATCGCGTCTCTCCATTGCTGAGACCGGGTGCTGCCTTGCCTGCCCGGCTCTGCCTTGCTTTGTCTTCGGGCCGCCCGCCGCAGCGGGCAGTTCCAGATGTCATGCGCCCTGCCCTGATTGCCCTTTGGGGCAACGGGGCGGGCGGGCGGGAGTTGCCCCAAAGGGCAATCAGAACGCCGCTTCGACGTCGCCCATGCGCACGTAAACCGACTTCACCTGGCTGAAGTGCTTGATCGCCTCTTTCGAGTTCTCGCGGCCAACGCCAGACGCTTTCACCCCGCCAAACGGCGCCTCGACCGGCGCGTCGTTGTAGGAGTTGATGAAGCAGCTGCCGGCTTCCAGCTGGCCGATCACCCGGTGCGCGCGGGTGAAGTCGCTGGTGAAGACGCCGGCGGACAGGCCGAACTCGGTGTCATTGGCACGGGCGATGACTTCTTCTTCGGTGTCGAAATCCAGCACCGACATCACCGGGCCGAAGATCTCTTCGCGAGCGATGGTCATACCGTCGGTCACATCGGCAAAAACAGTGGGCTGAATGTAGAAGCCGTCCATGTCTGCACGCGCACCGCCGCAGACAACGCGGGCGCCCTCTTCCTTGCCCTTCTCGATGTAGCCCAGCACGATGTTCATCTGGTTCTCGGTGACCATCGGGCCAAAGCTGGTCGCCTCATCCATCGGGTCGC
>JBFOLS010000117.1:0-18961 GCA_040830225.1 Leisingera sp. | reverse complement strand
TTGCCCGAGCGGTCGGCGCTGGTGCCGCGGATCAGGGCGACGTCGATCTTGGTGGCCTTGTAGAACAGCCATTCCTCGCCCTCGACCTCGTGGAAGCGGACGATGTCCTCCTGGGTTTTCTTGTTGACCTTGCCGCCGCCGTGGCGCGGGTCGACATAGGTGTGCAGGCCGACCTTGGAGAACAGCCCCGGCTGGCCCGCGGCACAGGCGCGGTAGAGTTGTGAGATCACCCCCTGCGGCAGGTTGTAACCGCAGATCTTTTCCTCTTGCGCCGCCTGGGCCACCTTCGGCATGCGTCCGAAGTTGCCGGCGATCACCCGCCGCAGCAGGCCATCGTGGTGCAGGCGTCCGGTGCCCAAGCCCTTACTGTCGCCAGCGCCTGCGCACATGATCAGGGTCAGATCGCGGGGGGCACCTTGCTCCAGGAAGCGTTTTTCCAGCGCCGCGTGCAGCAGTTCCGGAATGCAGCTCTGCACGAAACCGGTGGTGGTCACGACATCCCCGTCCCGGATCAGCGCCATTGCCTGTTCGGTGGTGGTTGTCTTGTCTTTCATGGCGGCGCGTCCTCCCCGATGCCTGTCGCATTCCGTTCCGGCCCATCAGCCTCACGGAAATCTGATCGAGCATTCTAGGGACCGGGTTTGCTGCAGCAGGCACCGGATTCCGTCAGAGGATGGCGGAGTTACGACATTGACCCGGCCAGGCAGCAATGAAGTTTCCGATCGGAGACTCCATGTGCCCGATTGTGTGGTCTTGGGGAGCTGTCCCGGCTGCATCATCGCGCTGGTGCGTAAGCACATCTTGGCTACAAAATGCTGTCATCGGAGTTTTGCCAGTCTTCCAGGCTGACACCTTCCAGCAAAACCGACCAGCCGGCGCCGTCCGATATCTTGAGAGCGCCATCTGAATCTACGAATTCCAACGCGTCTTTCGTCGAGCCGGTTACCTTTATCCGGTCCAAGCCCAGCTCGAAGTCGGTAATCCTGTTGTCGCCCTTGTGCATAGTCCGGAACACGAAGCAATCTCTTTCACTGCCGCCGGTCAGCGTGTCATCCCCCATGCCGCCGATCAGCGTATCGGCGTGCATGCCTCCGTCCAGGGAATCGTTGCCACAGTTGCCATGAAGATAGTCCCTGCCGGACCCGCCTTCGAGTGTGTCGTTTCCAAACCAGCCAATCAGCTTGTCCTTGTGCATGCCGCCAAAGATAAAGTCGTCATCCAGGCCGCCGTTCAGGATATCCCGGCCTGCCCCGCCGCTCAGGCAGTCGGCCCCTATGTTGCCGGACAGGGAGTCATTGCCGCGGCCGCCTTGCAGGTCATCGCAGGCAGCCAGCCCTTTCAGAACGTCGTCGCCGTCGCGGCCATGCAGGAAATCACGAAGGGTGCCGCCCTTCAGATCATCGTTGCCATCGCTCCCGATGATACGGTCCATGCCGGCGAAAATATCCTTTTGGATCAGTTCAATATCGGTGTTCCGCTGGATGATCTCGGACAGTTTCGTATCCCAGAGCTCTTGCAGTTCGTCAGCCGGAATGCCCTCGCGCCCTTCGCTCCAGAATGGATCGCCGTCGCGCAGCCGGGTGAACTGGTCTACCATAACCGTAGTGAAGGTTTCGCCCAGCATCCCGTCGCCATAGGCATCTTCGGCCAAGCCGCCGATCCAGGCGTCGACCAGATCGGGCTCGCCATAAGTTTCCTCGAGCTTGGCCGCGAGCTCCGCGTCCGAGGTGATATCGGCAAAACTTTCGGCCCGATCAAGCCCAAGCGCTTCGCGCAGATCGTTGTAGCTGGCAACGCCCAGGTCGCGGCCGCGCTGGATGTTGATCGCCGCCAGGTCAAAGCCGCCGGCCCCGGGCGGGCCGAACAGGAAGGAGCGCACGTCTTCCACCACCTTGGTGTCAATCGCTTCGGCGGTCTGGGAAGCGGCTCCGCGCATGACGTCTTCGATCATGCCGTCCACTTTCATCAGCTCCGGCTTAAAGAACGCATCCCGCAGGGCCAGCGGGTCATAGCTGGTGCCATCCTCGCCGACCAGTTGCAGGTTGGCCGACAGCAGTGTGTGCCCCAGCCGGAAGACCACCGTCGAAAACTCGATCGCGATGCCCGGGTTCACCGTTGCGTCATACCCCTGATAATCGCCCAGCGTGCTGCCGCAGATCAGATAGGGCAGAAACTCCTTGTAGGTGACAGCCTGCACCAGCGCTTCCACCCGGGCGCGGGCAGCCTCGTACAGCTGATCATCGGTCAGGTAGGGGTCCCGTTCCGCCAGCTCTTCGACCAGCCGGTTGTGCTCGCGGGTGAAGATCGTGTGCATCGAGGACAATGCCACATTTTCCGCCGCCCGCACGTCACCAGTCAGAAACCCGTCACCGTCCCGGTACAGATGGCCGTCCTCGGTCATCTTCAGCTTGCCGCCCTCATCCCGCATGGCGTAGACAGTCTTTTCATCCGAGCCATAGATCATCGAGGCATCGATATAGGCGGTGATCTCGTTGATGTATTCGCCGTCCTGCTGATCCACACGGGTAAAGGGAATAACTGCCTCGCCGGTGCCATAGGGGTCGAAATACGGATCACCCGTCGGCACTGGAATATCAGCCTTGGTGTAGCTCCCGGCGCTGGTCAGCGACAGATCATGGTCCAGGAACTGTCCCCAGATCCACAGGAAGTCCGAGGCGCATTCGGAATTGTGGGTCTTTTCCGTCTGCACCGACAGCGCGTTGGAAATTTCCCTTGGACCCGGCCGGTCCGCACCGGACATTTCGCCGTAAGGGCCTAGATCACTAGGCGCCAGGTTCAGCAGCCCGGTGCCGGTTGCGCCCCAGTCAGGATTGTCAGGGTTAGTGGAATAGCCATCGGCGGGGCGCGGGGCCCCGATCTGCAAACTGGACATGTGATCCCCCAATCACTCATTACTCTTTACTTTCACCGAAAATGCCGTCGCACGCGGCTCGCAGGTCCCCTCTGCGGTCTGCGCGGGGCAAACGCCCGTGCTTGCCCGGCAATACAATTCTGCCGGGACTCAGGCGTGCTGCCAGTATATCACGTTTTTGTGTCGAATTGTGTCGTTTCGTGAAGATTCTGCCGGCGGCTGCATCTCCGGCAGGACCGAGCTGTCGCGGATCAGGCCCGCCGGGCCTCGGCGGCTGCGCTTCCGGAAGGAGCGTTGCCGGTCCACTTGGCAATCTGGTCCAGCAGCTGCTGCTTGCGCACCGGCTTGGACAGGAAGCCCACCATGCCCGCCGCGCGGCAAGCTGCTTCATCGGCGCTCAGAACATTGGCAGTGAGCGCCAGGATCGGGCAGGGAGGCCGGCCGTTGCCCTGTTCCCAGGCGCGCAAGCGGCGGGTTGCTTCCAGCCCGTCCATGACCGGCATCGACATATCCATCAGCACAAGGTCGAAGGGCTGCGCTGCAAAGGCGTCCACCGCTTCCTGGCCGTTGCTGCAAAAGGTCATAAGGATGCCGGTCGGGGCCAGCATCTTTTTCAGCACCAGCTGGTTGGTGCGGTTGTCCTCGGCAACCAGCAAGCGCAGATGGCTGAAATCTCCGGTCGACTGCCCGGCCTCCAACGGCAGGGCGGCGGGCTCGGGGCGGGCTTGGCCGGGCCCGGCTTCCATTGCCTCCTGCAGGGTACGCAGAAGGATCCTGTTGCGGGCAGGCTTCATCAGCACACGCACGGTTTCGCAGTTCTTCAGTCCCTGGAAACCCGAGATGGCCTGGCTGCCAGCGCAGAACAGGATGGGCAATTCGCGGCAGCCTGGCAGGCTGTGGATGCCAAGGCACAAGTCGCTGGCCTGCTGCGGCGGCAGGCTGTTTTCCACAATCACCAGATCCGGTATCCGGCCTTTGGCTGCCAGGGCTCCCAGCTGCTCCAGCAGCTCCGCCGGGCTGGACATTGTCGCAGGCTCCGCTCCCCAATAGGCCAGCTGCCGCCGCCGCACTGCACGGGAAAAGGCCAGGTCTGCCGATACCGCCACCCGGCTGCCGGCCAGCGGCAGGGTGGCCGGCGGGGCCGGGGCGGCAACTGGCAGTGTCAGGCAAACCGTGAAACAGGAGCCTTTGCCCAGTTCAGACACAGCGTCGATCCGCCCGCCCATGGCCTTGGCCAGCCGCGAGGAGATCGCCAGCCCCAGCCCGGTGCCTTCGAAGCGCCGGGCGGTGCTGCTTTCCACCTGCTCAAAAGCGTGAAAAATCTGGCCGATGCTATCTTCAGGGATGCCGACCCCGGTGTCGCGCACGTCGATGCACAACGGTATGTTATGGTTGGCATCATAATTCAGAGTGATGCTGACATGGCCCCTCAAGGTGAATTTGACGGCGTTGCCGACCAGATTCATCAGGATCTGCCGCACCCGCCCGCTGTCGCCAGTGTAGATTGCGGGGGTGTCCTCCGGGATGTCGATGCAGATCTCGACACCTTTGGCCGTGGCGCTCGGCGACATCAGCGTGGCGATGTCGTAGATCACGTCGCGCAGGTTAAAGGGCTGCTCCAGCATTTGCGCCTTGCCGGCTTCCAGCTTTGAAAAGTCGAGAATGTCGTTGACGATCCGCAACAGCGCCTCGGAGGAGGCGAGGATGGTGCCGGTGCAGGACTGCTGTTCCGGTGTGAGCTGGGTTTCGTTCAGTACTTCGGCCATCCCCAGCACACCGTTGATCGGTGTCCGGATCTCGTGGCTCATGGTGGCCAGAAAGCGGGACTTGGTTTCGGTGGCGGCCTCGGCCCGGGCCTTTTCCTGCTGCAGCCGTTCGGCAATGCGCTTCTTCTCCTGAAGGCTGGCCTCCAGCGTGTTGAGCGCGGCAAAAACCGCGGCAATCTCGCTGCTGCCCTGATCAGCGCTGTCCTGCTCCTGGCTGGCCAGTTGACGCAGCTTGGAGGCAGCTGCTTGCATTGCGGCCGAAATAACGTGCGCTTTGCGCATCGCAAAGATCAGTGCTGCAGCCATCAGCAGCACGGTGCCTGTCAGCCCGAGAATCAGGATCCGTGACAGCGCCTTATTGGCCGCCGTTACTGCCTGCTCAGCATGGGCCGCGGCCAGCGTGGTCACCATGCTGGCCTGCTTGGTGACTGCCTCGCTGCTCATGATCAGCGCACTGAGTGTGGGGATCTCCCGCGCGGGCTTGATGCCCAAAAGCACCACGGCCATCTGGCACCATTCGGCCAGCGCGTTGTTGAGCGCTTCGGCTTCCGCCCGCAGCGGCGCGGGCAGCGGCTGTTCCAGCAGGGCGCTGAGATCCCGGTTGATATCGCGCAGATAGGCTTGAAACCGGATAGCCACCTCCTCCTGAGGGATCAGCCGGGTCATGGCGATCACGTCCTGAGCATAGGTCTCGGCGGCGGTGATGCCGGTGGCAACGCTGCTGGTGCGGCGGGTGACCTCCAGTGAGGCTTCCAGCACAGTGTCCTTGCGGCTGGAAGCATACATCGCCATGCCGCCGACCAGCAGTGTGGCAAACAACGCCGCAACCGCGATGACCAGAACAGGCAGGACAATGGACCGTTTGATATTCATGAAAGTGAGCTCTCAGCTGCGGGCACTAATTTGCCGGCAGGATGGGGTTGGGCACATTGGTTTCATTATCCGTCAGCGTATCGAGAAATGCGATAAGGTCTGAAATTTCCTGGTCAGTGATTGCGAAACCCTCAATATCCGCTTGCCGGAACGCACCTGCGGCTCCACCGCTGGCATAATGGCGGATGACGGTGCGCAGTGAGGGCATTGAACCGTCATGCATATAGGGCGCCCGCAGTGCGATATTGCGCAGGCCTGGGGTCTTGAAACTGAACGTTCCGGCTTGCGGCTGCGGCACTGCTCCGCCGCGCCCGGGATCGCTGGTCTGCAGCCCGATGTCATGCAGCTGATTGTCGGTGAACATCCAGCCGGAGTGGCAGGAGGCGCAATCCGCCCGCCCGGTGAACAGTGCAAAACCGCGCTTGGCAGCCTCGGGCACGGCGCCGGCATCGCCGTCGACCCATCGGTCAAAGTCGGCAACACCGCTGACGATTGTCCGCTGGTAGGTGGCCAGCGCGGTAAGAATGGTCTCCCGGCGGATGCCGCGCCCGGGAAACAGCCGTTCGAACCAGTTTTTGTATTCGGTGACCGCTGACAGCCGCGCGATGATACCGTCAAAAGTTGCGTTCATCCCATTCGGCGCTGTGATCGGCACGATTGCCTGTTCTTCCAAAGTGTCTGCGCGGCCGTCCCAGAACAGCGGGGTGATCCAGGCGGCGTTGAGGATCGTTGGCGCATGGCGGCCCACCGTTGTATTGGCGGCGCCGATTGCTTTGGGCACTGGTGTCTCCCATCCGAAAGAGGGGCTGTGGCAGCTTGAACAGCTGATGTTCTGCCCGCCCGACAAGCGGGGGTCGAAGAACAGCATCTTGCCCAGCGTTGCAATCTCTCGGTTGTAGGGGGCTGAAAGAGGGAACGGAATGGTCTTCGGACGGCGAAAGTCCTCAAGCCCGGCGGATTGCGCCAGGCCTTGTACAGCCCACAGCAGCAGTGCCGCACCTGCGGCAGCAGCAGCTTTCCACTGCATCCAAGACCTCCTCATTCCATCCTGTTCCTAGTTAACCGGAAAGGGATTATCTGAGAAGGCCGTTAAAATTCCGATTACGTGAGCGGGGCCGGTTTTGCTGCCTGTCCGGGTGTCGCATCTGGCCTTCCGGAAACGCTCTTGGGGCCCAAGCGCCTTGTGATCAGCCAGGGAACAAGCTTCACCGCCGCCAGAATATACCCTGCGGTCCACAGCACCGCCGAAAGGGTGATACCGTCCCAGCCTCCGGCAAGTGCTGCTGTGCCGGCCAGGCGCAGGGCCGCGGAGGCCAGAACCAGCACAAAGGCAACGCTCAGCAAAGGTCCTGCAACCAGCGGCCTGCCGCTATGGCCCATGGTGGCGCGCATCATCACTGCCAGGGTCATGCCGCCTATGGCGCCGATGCCAAAGAGATGCGCTGCGGCCGCGGGCTCCAGCAGGCCAAAAGGCACAGCTCCGGCAGCGAACAGCCCTGCAGGCACCATCGCATAAGCCGCATGCAGCATGAACAGCAACGGGTTCGCCAGGCAGGCCATCCCGCGCCAGCGCATCAGGCGCAGGGTGTGCAGCAGGCCTGCGCCGAGCAGCGCCGCCCCTGCGGCGGCGGTCCAGGGCACCAGCACCCAGGACAGCAGTGCTGCGGCTCCGGCGCCCAGGCTGATGGCGTCGAACTTGCCGAAAGGCACGGGCATCCCGGTGGCCGCTCGCTTGGCGAGCCAGTTGCGGGTGAAACTGGGAACGACCCGCCCGCCGATCAGCATGATCAGAAAGATCAGAACTGCAATGCCAAGGCGGCGCGAAATATCCGCGGCTCCTTCGCTCATTGCCTCGAGATGAAACAGTGCATTGGCCAGACCCAGCAGGGTAACCGGCACCAGAACCTTGAGATTGCGCCAGTTCTCGCCTGCAATGATCTCCCGCGCGATCATCACGATGACTGCGGCCAGAAAGGCGCAATCCGCGGCCAGCACGCCGAGCGGGGCAAGGCCCAGCCAGCCCGCCGCGGCCAGCCGGCCCAGGACCCACAAACCCAACAGCAGCGCCAGCGGCCAGCCCCGGGCCGGCATCCGCCCGGTCCAGTTAGGGACTGCGGTGAACAGGAACCCTGCCACCACCGCTGCGCCATACCCAAAGATCATTTCGTGAATGTGCCAGTCGGACAGAAGAAACGGGCCGCTGTAATCCAGCTCCCCGTTCCAGATCAGCAGCCAAAGCGGCACCGCCAGCAGCGCAAACACGCAGGCGGCCAGAAAGAAGGGCCTGAAGCCGAAGGACAGGAAGGCTGGTCCGGAATAGTCTGTTCGCGCGCTCATTTTCGTCTCCGCCGTGCACACGCAATTGCGGGCGGCACTGGTCCGGTGCCGCCCGGTGGAGCAGGGCAGGGACGCAATCTGCCACCGATCCTCAAATGTCTGCCGCACCGGCTATCCTGCAGCTCCTTCCGGCCCCGGCGCGGTTGTTTCCATGAGCTTCCTTATGCGATAACTGCTGCGATCAGACTTTGTCCTTCCTCAAACTTGCGGTGCCTTCTTGCCTAAGCTCGACGAAAGCCTCCTCACCGGCTTGCCTCCCTTCAGCCTGCTGTCGCGCGCGCAGATCCGCGAGATTCTCGATCAGGCGCTGCCCAGGCGCTATGACGAAGGCGCCGAAATCTTCCGCGAAGGCCATGACGCTGAACGCTTCCACCTGCTGCTGGACGGCTATATCCGGGTGGTGAAAACCACCGAGGGCGGCGAGCAGATCATCGCGCTGCATATCTCCCCCGGACAGCTGTTCGGTATCGCGCCTGCGCTGAACCGCGACACCTATCCGGCCACTGCGGTCGCCGCTTCGGAATCGCTGGCACTGTCCTGGCCGGTGCGGCTGTGGGGGGAGTTCACCGCCAACTACCAGGGCTTCGCCACCGAAAGCTACAAGACGCTGGGTGAACGGCTGGGTGAAATGCAGACCCGGATCGCTGAGCTGGCGACGCAAGCGGTGGAGCAAAGGGTGGCGGCGGCGCTTCTGCGCATGGTCACCCAGTCGGGCCGCAAGGTGGAGGAGGGGATCGAGATCGCCTTCCCCGTGACCCGCCGCAACATCTCCGAGATGACCGGCACCACGCTGCACACCGTCAGCCGTTTGCTGTCGGCCTGGGAGAAGGACGGCATCGTGCACTCCACCCGCAAGCACATCGTGGTGACCGATCCGCACCGGCTGGTGGTGCTGAGCGGGGCGCAAGGCTAGGCGCATGCGCCGCCGCAAAGGTTTCTGATCCGATCAGAAGTTATCCCAGCCCTGGGCCATTGGCAGGTCATCCTGCGCGAAGGCTGTGTCCGGGAGAGAAGCAGGCGGAGCCGCATTCCTCACCTGGGCGGCCGGCTCCAAACTCTCGGACCCGTCGTTGAACTTGGAAACCTCTTGCGTCAGATGGCCGGCGTCATTGGAAAGCATCTGGCTGGCTGCTGAGGTCTGTTCGACCATGGCCGCGTTTTGCTGGGTGACCTGGTCCAGCTGTGATACACCTTGATTGATTTCCAGCAGCGCTGTCGACTGTTCGGCAGCACCGGTTGCAATGTTCTGAACATGCTCTGAAATCGTGGCAACGCTTCTGATAATCTGCTGCAGCTCCTCACCGGACTTCCCGACAAGATCCACACCCGTGGAAACCTGCCGGTTGCTCTCGCCGATCAGCTGCTTGATTTCTCCGGCGGCGTCCGCGGACCGCTGGGCAAGCGCCCTGACTTCCGAAGCAACAACTGCAAACCCGCGCCCGGCCTCGCCGGCACGCGCGGCCTCCACGCCGGCATTCAAAGCCAACAGGTTGGTCTGGAACGCAATGTCGTCGATCACGCCAATGATTTTGGAAATCTGCTCAGATGAGCTTTCAATCTGCGCCATTGCGTCGATTGCGCTGCTCACGACCTCACCGCTGCGCTCTGCTGATGTTTTTGCTTCGGCGACTATGCCTTCGACTTTCTGTGCGCCTTCGGCAGAAGCTTTGACCGTTGCAGTCAATTCTTCGATCGCAGCAGCTGTTTGCTCCAGGGTAGCCGCCTGGCTTTCTGTTCGCTGGGATAGTTCACTGGCTGATTGTGAGATTTCATCCGCAGTGCGGCCGACTGCAGAGGAAACCTGCTTGACGGTCTTCACGGATGAGCTGAGCTGTTCAAGCGAGTGATTGTAGGTCTTCCCCAAGGTGCCAACGTCGGGAAGACTGGAAACTGCAACCCGGTGTGTGAGGTTGCCCTCGCTGAGTTCCTCAAGCCCCTCTCCGATTTCTTCAAGGGCGCGCCGTCGCTCAGTGATGTCGGAGGCAACTTTCACCACTCTCACGACCTCTCCATTCTCACCTTCTACCGGGGCATAGGTTGCCTGGATCCAGATTGTTTCACCTGATTTCGTTACGCGCGGAAACTGGTCGGTGAAAACCTTGCCGCTGGCAAGATCTGACCAGAAAGTCTTGTAGTCATCGGACGCGACCAACTCCGGGGCGACGAACATGGAATGATGCTTACCCTGGATCTCCTCCAGGACGTATCCCAATGCGCTCAGAAAGTTCTGGTTGGCAGTGACGATTGTGCCGTCAGGGTGGAACTGAATCGTTGCCTGTGTGCGGTCAACCATTCCGGCGATGATGGCAGAGGTGTCGTCCTTATCAGCCGCTTCTGACTTTTTCCTGTTAAAAAACAATATCTTTACTCCTAGGATTGCTGGGCTTCACTCCTATGGGGCAAGTTTCATATCGCAAAAATAAGGTGAAATGGTTAAAGCGCCTGGCTCTGGCTGGGCAGAGCGGATGGTGCTGCCCATTTGTCCGGCGAAGTAAAGGTCCTGCCGCAGGCCTTCGGCCGCCAAGGTGAGACCCCGGAACGATACAAGTGCAAGGCCGCTGAAAACACGCATTCAGATTTTTCAGTGCAAGAGGGGTTCAAGAAAATGCGGCATTCCTCAAATGCGCCCTGAACTCCATTTCCTCCTGCCCGTACTCCTCGCAGGCGTCGATCAGCGTGTGGAAGGGTGCGATCGGGCAGCCGGGGCAGAGCATCTGCCGGTTCATGAACTCGCCCGCGCAGGCAGGCCAGTGGTGGAACAGTTCCGACAGCGGAAGGTCGGGGTTGTCGAAATCGGGGCGGCGCATCGCGTGTCCTCCTTTTTCTGCACCCTGCAGCCTGCAGTGACTGCAGTCTTTGTTCAGGCGCAAATTGCGGAGCAGAGAGATTTCATGAGTGCTCTCGTCAAACTCCAAAAGATGACTGACACACTCATCAATTGATCAGTTTGCGGTGCAGCAAACATCAGGATTGTCCGCTGCTGTAATCCGGTCCTGGACCGAAACTGTACTCAGGACCGCGATATGTCAGAGATACTTACCAAGTCGCGGGCCAGGAACGTGTTCTACGGGGGCTCCTTGTTCTTCGTCGTCGTGTTCGTGGCCATGACCGCGCAAAGCCACCGCTACATTGTGAACACCTCCACCGCAGGCATGGAACTGACCGACGAGGTGCGCCTGGGCAAGCATGTGTGGGAGCGGCATTCCTGCATCAACTGCCACACGCTGCATGGCGAGGGCGCCTATTTCGCACCGGAAGTAGGCAACGTCATGACCCGCTGGGGCGTGCTGGACGACCCGGAAGGCGCCTATGAAATGCTCGACGGCTGGATGAAGTCGCAGCCCTCCGGCGTCGAGGGCCGCCGCCAGATGCCGTTCTTCGACCTGACCGAGGAAGAGACCAAGGCCTTGTCCGAATTCCTGCGCTGGGCGGATCAGACCGATACCCAGAACTGGCCGCCGAATGATGCGGGCTGAGGGAGAGAAACGATGAAATACCAATCTCAAAAAGTGGCCTATGCCTATTTCATGGTGGCAATGGGCCTGTTTGCCATTCAGGTGCTGGGCGGTCTGCTGGCCGGCTGGATCTATGTCTGGCCCAACACGCTGAGCGAGCTGCTGCCGTTCAACATCGTGCGGATGCTGCACACCAACGCGCTGGTGGTCTGGCTCTTGCTGGGCTTCTTCGGCGCTGCCTATTACCTGATACCCGAGGAATCCGAGCGTGAGATTTTCTCGGTGAAACTCGCCTATATTCAGCTGGCCATTCTCGTTGTCGGCACCCTGGGCGCAGTGGTCTCTTACCTGGCTGGTATCCATGGCGGGCGGGAGTTCCTGGAGCAGCCCCTATGGGTCAAGTTCGGCATCCTGGTTGCGGCGGTGATTTTCCTAGTGAACATCTCTCTGACCGTGCTGGCCGGCCGCAAGACCGCGATTACCAACATCCTGCTGATGGGTTTGTGGCTGCTGTCCCTTCTGTGGATCTTTGCCTTCATCAACCCGGACAACCTGTCGCTCGACAAGATGTACTGGTGGTTCGTTGTCCACCTCTGGGTGGAAGCCACCTGGGAACTGGTGATGGCCGCGATCCTCGGCTACCTGATGCTGAAGCTGACCGGTGTTGACCGCGAGGTGGTGGAGAAATGGCTCTATGTCATCGTGGCCCTGGCGCTGTTCTCCGGCATCCTCGGCACCGGCCACCACTTCTTCTGGATCGGCACGCCTGGCTACTGGCAGTGGATCGGCTCGATCTTCTCGACCCTGGAAGTGATCCCCTTCTTTGCAATGATGAGCTTTGCCTTCGTCATGGTGTGGAAAGGCCGCAAGAACCACCCGAACAAGGCGGCGCTGCTGTGGTCGCTGGGCGCCTCCACCGTGGCTTTCTTCGGCGCCGGCGTCTGGGGCTTCCTGCACACGCTGCACGGGGTGAACTTCTATACCCACGGCACCCAGATCACCGCTGCCCACGGGCACTTGGCCTTCTACGGCGCCTATGTGGCGATGAACCTGGCGATGTTTACCTATGCGATGCCGCAGCTCAGAAACCGTGACCCCTATAACCAGGTGCTGAACATGGCGTCTTTCTGGCTGATGACCGGCGGCATGGCCTTCATGACCTTCGTGCTGACCTTTGCTGGCACCATCCAGACCCACCTGCAGCGCGTCATCGGCGACTACTACATGGACGTGCAGGACCAGCTCGGCATCTTCTATTTGATGCGCCTCGGTTCCGGCGTTGTCGTGGTCCTCGGCGCGCTGCTGTTTATCTACGCAACCGTCGTGGTCCGCCGCGAAGTCATCAAACCCGGCTCCGCGGCCGTCCCGGGAGAGTAAGCCATGAACGCGATGAACACGCCTTCCGTGCCTTTCTACCGTCCCGCAGGCGATGAATGCACCGTCTTTGAGATGGCTCAAGCCAACGGTCTGCCCCTTCTTCTGAAGGGGCCCACCGGCTGCGGCAAAACCCGGTTTGTGGAGCATATGGCGGCCCGTCTCGGGCTGCCGCTGCACACCGTTGCCTGCCATGACGACCTGTCCGCTGCCGACCTGATCGGGCGCTACCTGCTGAAGGGCGGGGAAACCGTCTGGGTGGACGGTCCGCTGACCCGTGCGGTGCGCGAGGGGGGCATCTGCTACCTGGATGAGGTGGTCGAGGCCAGAAAGGACGTGGCGGTGGTTCTGCACCCGCTGACCGACGACCGGCGCCGCCTGGTCATTGACCGCACCGGCGAGGAACTGGCCGCACCCAAACCTTTCATGCTGGTGGCCAGCTACAACCCCGGCTACCAGAACATCCTGAAAAAGCTGAAGCCCTCGACCCGGCAGCGCTTCCTGTCGATTGGTTTCGACTTTCCGGAGGCCTCTGCCGAAACCGCAGTGGTTGCTGCTGAAAGCGGGCTGGACGAGGACCGTTCCGCCGCGCTGGTGCGGCTGGCGGGCCATATCCGCAAGCTCTCGGGCATGGACCTTGAGGAAGGGGTTTCCACCCGCCTGCTGATCTACGCCGCCACGCTGATTGCCAAAGGCATGGGCGTGGATCGCGCGGTGGAGGCCGCCATCATCGAACCCCTCAGCGACGAGGGTGATGTGCAGCAGGCGCTGCGCGACCTTGCCGCCAGCGTCTACGGGTGATGCCATGATCCACGCTCTCGACCTTTTGGAACCCGAAGAAACGGTTGGCAACCTGTGGCACGGTATGGCCACACGGATCGGCGCCGCTGAGGATGGAGCCGAACACACCGTTCTCTTTGAGGACATGCGTGCCAGCGTGGCAGCGCTGTTCCGGGCGCTGGGCGGGGCAGGGGGCGTGGAAATTCAGGTGGCGCCCGCGGTGCTGTCGGACCACCGGCCGGACCGGCTGCGCCGCATCGGTACCCCGCGGGAGATGGTGCATGTGGCCAGTTTCGACGGGGAGCGCCTGCGCCTGCCGCCGAAGATGGCCGACTTTCCCAGCCGGGAACTGAACCGCAAGGCCTACCTGTGGCTGGCCGCAATGGCCGCCTCGATCGAATTTCCTGAGCGCAACGAAGACCCTTATCAGGCCGATCAGCTGGAAGTCGCCGCCAATGCCCGTGCCGCGGACAAGGTGTTTGCCGCCTGCCCGGGGCTGCGGGCTGCGTATGGTGACTTCTGCGCCCATACCGCCGGGACCCGCAAGCGTAACGGCTTGCCGCGCTTCGAAGCGAGGATCGAGCGGATGGTGCTGGATCAGATCGGCTCCGACTGCCGCATTGCCGAGCCCTGCACCTGCACCGCACCGCGCGGCTACCGGACCTATCAGCCGGTGCCGTTCTGGCTGCGCCTGCCAGTGCCGCAGGCGGGCAGGGGGGCGGCCCCCGCAGCGGAGGAGGAAATGAAGACCCTGGGTCTCGCCGTCTCCACCCGTAAAACGGCCAAGCGGCAGGATCAGGATCAGACCAGGCGCAAGGATAGTTTCATCGTCCACCGGTTCGAGTCCATTCTGTCCTGGGCCGAAAGCCTGAACATCAACCGCATGGTCGATGACGACGACAACGAGAACGCCCAGAAAGCGGCGGAGGATCAGGACAACCTCACTCTCTCGCAGCACATGAAACGCGCGGCCTCGCGGCTGCGGATCTCGCTGGACCTGTCGCCGCAGGATGCCGAGCACGAGCGTCTGGCAGGCCAGTTCACCTACCCCGAATGGAACCACCGCCTGGGCAACCACATGCCTGGCCACACCCGTGTGCTGGAGGCCGAATGCAAGCCCGCCGACAGTTTCCAGCCCGACCCGCGGCTGGTCGCCCGGGTGCGCCGCCAGTTCGCGCCCTTGCATCCGCGACGGGTGATGCTGCCGCGGCAGCTTGACGGCGAGGAGCTGGATCTGGAAGCAGTTGTCAAATCCCATGTTGATCTGGCTTGCGGCCAGCAGGGCAGCGACCGGGTCTGGCAGGCCAGCCGCCCGATGGCCCGGGACCTGAGCGTGGCGGTGCTGATGGACTGCTCCCGCTCCACCGAGGCCACGGTCGGCGACCGCCCGGTCATCGAAACCGCCCGTGAAGCCCTGGCGGCCCTTGCCAGCGGTATCGCCACCGCAGGCGACCGCTTGGGCATCTGGGGTTTCTCTTCCCTTCGCCGCGACCGGGTGTTTGTGAACCGTGCAAAAGGCTTTGAAGAGCCGATGTCAGATGCAATCACGGCCCGCATCGGCGGCTTCACACCCGGTCACTACACAAGGCTGGGCGCAGCAATCCGCCACGCCTCGGCTCAACTGGCTGAAGAAGGCTCGGAACGCCGGCTGCTTTTGGTGCTGACCGATGGCAAGCCCAACGACCTGGACCATTACGAAGGCGTCCACGGCATCGAAGACAGCCGGATGGCGGTGCGCGAAGCCCGTGCCCTGGGCCAGTCGGTGCATGGCGTGGTGATCGATGCCGACGGGCAGGACTGGTTTGCCCGTATCTTCGGGCGCGCAGGCTTTACCCTGCTGCCCGACCCGGAGCGCCTGCCGCGCGCGCTGCCGGAAATCTATCAATCCCTGACCATGGAGCACTGAGATGAAACGCATTCTTTCTCTGGCCCTGCTGGCCCCCTCCAGCGTTTTCGCCGCCACGTTTGAGCGCCCGATCCCGCAGCCGCAGACCGAAACCGCGGAGTTCTGGTTTCTGGTGGGCTCCATCGCGCTGATCATCAGCCTGGGGTTCGTGCAATATCTGGTGAGCCGGCGATGACACCACGGCCCTCCTGGCGGCTGCTGGCGGCGCTTTATCCGTTCGGGGCAGGAGCGGCGGCCATCAACATCTTCTTTGCCTCGCTGATTGCCAGCTGGATCGGCTGGCGGGTGCTGACGCCTTATGAATCTGTGGCCTGGGGGCTGCTGCTCGGCTTGCCGGTTACCTATGCCTTTGCCCGCCATATCGAGCTCCTGAAGCAACGGGCTGATGGTGGCTGAACAACGCAGAGACAGGAAAAAGGCCCCGCATTGGCGAGGCCTTGGAACCATTAACATCGGGCGGGAGACAGGGTGGCAAGGCGGCCCGGTGTTCGGGGGGAGCCGCCTTGCCGCGGCATCAGCCGGCCGTTGCCAGAAGGCCGGCTTCCGCCGCTGCCTGAACCTCGGCCAGGTCCGCTTCGCCATCGGCATTGGCGTCGATGGTGGCAAAGGTTTCTTCGGTCAGGTCCGGGAACGCGGCCTGCAGTTCTTCCAGCGAATAGGTGCCGCTGCCATCCGCATCGGCCTCGGTGATGGATTCCATCGCCGCCAGCGGCGACGCGGCCAGAGCTGCAAAGGCGGCGGCGGTCAGCGCGAATTTTTTCATGTGAGACACTCCGTTCATGTGTTTGTTTTCTTCCTGCGGCCACGGTGTTCCGCGTGCCGTGGATTAGAGCTAGGGCCCGCCTGTGCCCGCTGCTATCCCTTTGAAGCCAAGAGGCAATTTCAGGCGGCCTGCTGCCTGAACCGGCTCCGGTGCTCGGCATTTTGCCGCCCTCCTGCAGCGTTGGTCCTTTCTCCGCTCAGGAGGCAGCCCCTGCCGTGCAAGTTTCTGCCAAAGAGCTGCGTCACTGCCCGCTCGGACTTGCACCAGGCAGGCGGTCTCCCAGCTGAGTTCTGGAACGGGACCCGTTTTCTGACCTGCCCGCATGGACAAGGCGCATTTGCCATCTAGGTTGCAAAGGGGTGTGCATTGGCGAGTGGCAAGTGTTTTGGCTGCAAGAATGGAAATCATAGCGGACCTCGGTGCTCTGGAGGCGCTGCAGCCTGCCTGGGCAGAGTTGCACCACGCCTCCGGCGGCGGGCCGTTTTCCTCGATGGACTGGATCCGGGCCTGGGGTGCGGCTTTTGGCGAGGGCGCTGAGCCGCGGATCGGCTGCGTTTGGCGCGACGGCCAGCTTGTTGCGGCACTGCCGCTTGGGGTGAAGCGCACGCCGTTGTGGAAGAGCGGACCGCGGCTGCGCAGACTGTCGATGCTGTGCAGCGACCGGGCCGGGTTTCACGATGTGCTGGCGGCTCCGGGCCACGGGGAAGATGCTGCGGATCTTTTGCAGGAACTGCTTGCCGTCCGTGACTGGGATGTGGCGGACCTCACTCCGATGCGCGAGGCCGGCGGCTATGCCCGGATCCGCGCGGGCACTGCCCAAGGCCGGTTCCGCAACCGCCAGCGCGGCGAGATCCGTGCCGGGGTCTGCCGCCATGACGACGGGTGGGAAGCCTGCCTGTCCCGCCGCAGCCGCGATTTCCGAAAGTCCCTGCGCTCGGGCCACCGGGCCTTGGCCAAGACCGATTTCCAATTGCTGACCGCCACCGACCCCGGTGAGGCGGCAGACCGTATCCTTAATGGCGCGCTCACCGTGTCCGCCCGCACCTGGAAGGCGCGCATGGGCACCGACATCGGCACCGATGCCAGCACCCGCCGGTTCTTTCAGGCGCTGTGGCGGAACATGTCCGCCAGCGGCACCATGGCGGTGCATCTCCTGATAATCGACGGCCGGGAGGCCGCCAGCTGCATCTGCCTGGAGGCAGGCGATACCTCCTTCGGGCTGATCCTCGATTTCGACGAAAGCTACCGCAAGATCTCGCCCGGCCGGATCATGGCCTCCACCTGTATCGAAACCGCAGCCAGCCGCGGCCTGCATTATACCAACATGCTGCGCTCGACGCCGTTCCTGGACCGGCTGGCGGATGAGTTCGAAAACTTCCAGCGCCTGCGCATCTGCCGCCGCTACAGCTATGCCGACCTGCTGCTCACCGCGCAGCAACTGCTGCGCCCGGTCGGCGCGAGGGCGCGTAAACTGAAACAGCTGCGCACGCGCAAACGGTCGGCTTTTGTCAGCTGACCTGCACCCAAGGGGGAAAACATGATCAGGAATACATTTGCGGCGCGTACCAGTTCCTGGCGGGCCGGCCTCGCCGCCCTTCTGTGGGTTGCAGCCCTGCCGGCGCCCGCCGGCGAACTGGTGCTGGGTGCGGGGGATGAAATCAGCGTCTCGGTGCTGAACCGCGAGGACCTGAGCCAGACCTACAAACTGCGTCAGGACGGCTATGTCTCGCTGCATCTGGCCGGCGAGGTCCGCGCCGAAGGCCTGACTGCTGCGGCGCTGGAACGGCTGCTGGAGCAGCAATTGACTGAGCGCACCGGCCTGCCGGCCTCAGTGGCCGTCAGCGTTGCCTCCTGGCGCCCGGTCTATGCTTTGGGGGACGTGGTTACACCGGGTGAGATCGCCTTTCGCGACGGGCTGACGGTAGGGCGCATTCTGGCGGTCTCCGGCGGCCTCTATCCGCGTGAAAGCGAAAGCGCCTCCAGCCAGCTCGACATCCGCATTGCCGACGAGCAGGCCCGGGTCACCGTGCGCCGTTCCACATTGGTCGATCTGCACTCCCGCCGTCTCCGGCTGCTGGCGGAATCTTCCGGTGCGGTGGAGATTGCACCCGATGCGCAGTTCTCGGCGCTGGCCGGTCCGGAAGCTGACCAACTGATGGCAGAGCAGCTGGAGATCCTGCGCAGCCGCCATGACCTTGCCCAGGTGCGCGCAGCCGCTGCTCAGGCCCAGGCGCAGCTTGCCGATCAGGAAGCCCAGGCGCTGGCCCGGCAGCAGGCAATCCTGCGCGAACAGATCGAAACCAGCGCCAAGGCTCTGGCAGACCTCGAAGGGCTGCTGGACCGCGGCCTGACCAGCACCGAGCGGGTGCGCCAGTTGCGCACAATCTACAACGACGAGAATATCGAGATGATGCTTGCCGCCAGCTATGAGGCCCGAGCCCGCCAGAGTGAAGTCAACCTGATGTCCTCGATCGAGGATGCCTACCGGGTCCGGCGCGAGGAAATTGCTGCCGAGCTGTCCACGGTCATGACCAGCGTCCGCGCCGAGGAGGCCGAGATCGAAGCGTCCCGCCAGCTGATCCGGGCCTTGTCTGCCGCCTTGGGCGCAGTGCCGGCCACCGGCCCGCTGCTGCCTGCCGAATACCGCATCCGCCGCAACACCCGCACTGGCGAGGAAATCCTGCCGGCCGCGCTGGAGACCCGGGTGCTGCCCGGTGATCTGGTGGAAATCCGCCGTGGCGGATTTGCTGAATTGGAGCCGGGATAGGGCAACGCCGTCTGCCGGGGCCAAGGCCGCCCTAAGACAATAGATTTAACGGCTGCGTGCCGCTGCGC
>JBFOLS010000116.1:0-2750 GCA_040830225.1 Leisingera sp. | reverse complement strand
GACCCGCGGCGGCGTGCAGGCCCGTATCCTTTTGAACGGCCAGATCTATTCACTGCGCATCACCCGCGCAGGCAAGCTGATCCTGACCAAGTGAGCGGCCCGGCATGAGCTCTGCGCACTCCACTCCCCGCGGCGGCGTGACCGTCGGCACCCTGTCCGATCTGCCGCCGCTTGAAGCAGGCGCCGTGATCTATCTGCGCCACTGGTTCTCCGGTGCTGAGACCCGCGAACAGATGCGCCGCGACTTCGAGGTGAATTTCGGCCCCGAAATGGCCGAGGCCGCCTTCGAGGCCTTCGGCTATCTCTGCAACTTCTGCGCCACCCACGGCCGCCGCCCGCTGGTGCGCCACGGAATGACCTGCAAATGCCTCGGCGCTGATGAAAACTGTTTTGCAAACCTCTTGGCCTCCGCAGCCGGGGGCCAGGACGGTGATGCCCATATCCTCGCCTCGCTGATCGTCACTCCGCGCAAGGCGCAGGAACTGACACAACTGGCCTCCGATTGCGGCCTGCTGCTGCAGCAGATCATGAGCCCGCATCTGCCGCAGCAGCCGGCGCGGCCTGCAGCCGCCACCCTGCATTGAATTCCAACAAGACCTTAAGGACTTAGCTAATGAAATCCCTGTTCCTCACGGGCACTGCCCTCGCCGGTCTCGCCTTTGGCGCCACCACAGCATTTGCCGCCGACAAGGCGGCTGTGCTAACCAACTACGCCAATATCGCCGAGGCCAAATACCAGGACAGCCTGGCCACCGCACAAGTGCTGAAGGCGGCCGTTGACGCGCTGGTCGCGCAGCCCTCGGCCGAGAATCTGGAAGCCGCCCGCGCGGCCTGGATCGCCGCCCGCGTCCCCTACCAGCAGTCCGAGGTTTTCCGGTTCGGCAATGCCATCGTCGACGACTGGGAAGGCAAGGTGAACGCATGGCCTCTGGACGAAGGCCTGATTGACTATGTCGACGCCTCCTATGGCGGCCCGACCGACGAAAACACCCTGGCCGCGCTGAACGTGATCGCCAACCCTAGCTTCGAGCTGTCGGGCAAGGCGATTGATGCTGCCAAGATCACCCCGGAACTGCTGGAGGGCGCTCTGCATGAGGCGGACGGGGTTGAGGCAAATGTGGCCACCGGCTACCACGCCATCGAATTCCTGCTCTGGGGCCAGGACCTGAAGGGCACCGAACATGGCGCCGGCGACCGCCCCTGGACCGACTACGCGGCAGGCGACACATGCACCGGCGGCAACTGCGACCGCCGCGGCGAGTACCTGCAAGCTGCCACCGAACTGCTGATCTCGGACCTGGAGTGGATCACCGCCCAGTGGGGCGAGAGCGGTGAAGCCCGCACAGCACTGCTGGCAGATGAGAGCGCCGGCATCACCGCCATGCTGACCGGCATGGGCTCGCTGTCTTATGGCGAACAGGCCGGTGAGCGGATGCGCCTGGGCCTGATGCTGAACGATCCTGAAGAAGAGCATGATTGCTTCTCTGACAACACTCACAACAGCCACTACTACGACGGCCTGGGCGTGCAGAACGTCTATCTGGGCGAATACGTCCGGGTGAACGGCGAGTTGGTCTCCGGCGCATCGCTGTCGGATCTGGTTGCTGCCAAGGACGCGGACCTCGACGCCGAGTTGCGCGGCAAACTGTCCAATACCATGCAGGCGCTTGGCCGTATCAAGACCGCTGCCGAAGCAGGCCTGTCCTATGACCAAATGCTGGCGCAGGGCAATGCAGCCGGCGAAGCGCTGGTGATGGGCGGCGTCAATGGCCTGATCGACCAGACCCGCTCGATCGAGCGCGTGGTCGCCACCCTGAAACTGGACGGTGTCGCCATTGAAGGCTCCGACAGCCTCGACAACCCTTCGGCAGTCTTCGAGTAAGCCTGCCCAAGATTAGTAGAATCTAAAGAACACCGGGGGAGCCAGCCAAGGTCAGCCAGGCTCTCCCGCCCTTTGAAAGACCCCCTCATGAAAATCAAAGCTTCCGCGGCGCTGGCCCTCAGCGCCCCTGTCTTCTTGTGCTCAAACGCAGCCCTGGCCCAGGGTTTCAGCTGGGAAGGTGAAATCGAGATCGCCAACGAAAGCGTCCTCGCCTCCGATGACGCCGCTGCCGAGATCCGCGACACCTTTGCGGTGATCACCGCCTCCGGCGCCTACAGCTTTGGCAACGGCGTGGAGGTCTTTGCGACCCTCACCGCCGAGTCGCTGACCGATGCCACCGATGACCGCACCTTCGACGATATGGGCGTCTATATCGAAGAACTGGGCGTTTCCTTCGGCATCGGCGGGGCCACCACTGTCTCGGTCGGTAAACTGCACCCCGTCTTCGGCACCGCCTGGGACGACGCAGCCGGCTACTTCGGCAGCTCCATCGCCGAGGATTACGAACTGGTTGAGCAAATCGGTATTCTGGCCGACGTCGAACTGAACGGCGCAGGCACCCTGTCCTTCGGCGTGTTCTACGCGGATGCCTCGGGGCTCAGCCGCTCCATTGGCTATCGGCGCGGGCGCACCACTACCGCAGACGGCGGTGCTGGCAACACCGGCAACTTGGATAACTTCGCCATTCAGTGGGCTCAGGAAAGCGGTAACACCCGCTACCACATCGGCGCCCGCCACCTGAGCGCCGGGACCGGCGACGTGGATGATGAGCAGGGCTTTGTAGCTGGCCTGGCGCACTCCTTCAACGGCGGCTTTGACGTCTACGGCGAAGTGGCCTCCTTCTCCAACGTTGGCGGCTCAGCCGACG
>JBFOLS010000115.1:0-3793 GCA_040830225.1 Leisingera sp. | reverse complement strand
TCAATCACCCGGCTCTCGCGGGTTTCCTTCAGATCGCCAGGTGCATTGTCTGTCAGCCGGTCCAGCAGCGAAGGCTGCAGGCGCTCGGCCAGAGTCTTGTCAGCCATTCTCTACTTCATGCCCATCCATCTTCAGCGTGCGCACATCCATGATGGCAATGTCCTCATCCCCGATTGTCAGCAGCCGCTGGCCAAGGCCGGTGTAGGTTTCCTCGCCGGCATCCTCCCACACGGTGGCGCGTGCCAGCATCGACAGGCCGTCGGCCTTCTCGCTGCCGGGGTAACGGGTCGGGATCATTGCAGCGACTGCACCTCCGCCCGCCAGCGTCAGCGTGCCGGCGGTCCAAACCGCATCGCGCAAATCGCTCGGCTCCTCTGCCTCGAACGAGACGATCTGGGAAAACGGCAGCCAGTAATACTTGCCGTTCACTACCGCCTCCAGAACCGGGCCCAGCCGCATATCAGCGTCTGCGATCCATTCGAACCGCTTGCCGTTGACCTCGCCGGGGCTTGCTGGGGCCGCATCAAACGCCTTGGCGCGCAGCTCTGCGGCTTCCTTGGGATTGCCGGTTGCCAGAAGCTTCTGCGCTTCGATCAGATGCGCCAGCCATTCCTCGGGCTCGCCCAGAATCAGCGGCGCCTTCTCACCGGCAAAAACCTTCTCGCGGTACACCTCGCAGATGATCGCCTCGCGGTAGGCCTGCGCCATGACCGTGGCGCCTTCGTCAAGGCCCGCAGCCGCCTTCAGCTGGGCAATCGCCCGGTTCCAGTCGCCCAGCACACAGAGTAGCTGAAACAGGAATACCCGCAGCTTGGGATTGCTGGCGTCCGCCCTGATCTTGGCCTGCAGCGCCTCCAGCGCCGCCCTGGGATCACCGGCTTTAAGATGCTCTTCGGGTGTCATGAGGCTCTACTCCGCAACAAGGATGAATGCTGGAAATACGTCAGAAAAAACGGACCCCGGGCATGAAATACACCCGGGGCCAGCCAATGGTATTATTCGACCTTGCCGGTCTGCACGTTCCACTTGAAGGTGCCTTCGGTGGTGAGCTTACCGGTCTTCTGATCGGTCGACTTGTACTCGTGCTCAATCGAGGCATAGGCCAGCGACCAGGTCTCTTCCGGGATGCCGTCTTCGCTTGCCGAAATCGAATAGCTGTCGACAACCACGTCTTTCATCTTCCAGATCGAATAGACCAGAAGGCCCTGGCTTGCGCTGTCACCCGAACGGCACCAATGCATGATGATTTCCGGGCGCACGGTGCCGTTGGCCACCGACAGCGCCAGGTCATTCGAGGCTTTGCCCATCTGCGAGGTCAGCTCGATCTTGCCGAAATTCGAGTTTGCGTGCATCCGCTGGGTCGAACCCAGGTCGGTCATTTCCACGGCACGCTCAACGTTCCAGCTTGCGGACTGAACGACGATCCACTTCTTGTGGTTTTCCTCGGTCGCATCACCAGTGATGTCCGAGATCTGTACGAACATATTTGCAGCCATTTTGCTATCCTTTCAAAAATTATGAACTCTACTGCACTATGAGTGTTCGAGGCTGGGGAGTGGGTAATCAGCCTCCCTTTTCCGAGGGCAGTTTCGATACCAGCCGCAGCGAGACGGAAAGCCCCTCAAGCTGGTAATGCGGGCGCAGGAAGAATTTCGAGGTGTAATACCCCGGGTTGCCCTCGACCTCTTCCACAACCACTTCGGCTGCGGCCAGAGGTTTGCGCGCCTTCTCGTTCTCCGAAGAGATATCTGCATTGAAGTCAACATAGTTGTTGATCCAGTCCTGCAGCCAGGACTCCATATCCTGACGGCTTTTGAACGAGCCGACCTTGTCCCGCACCATGCACTTGAGATAGTGCGCGAACCGGCATGTGGCGAACAGATACGGCAGCCGCGCGCCCAGATTGGCGTTTGCGGTGGCGTCCGGATCGTCGTATTCGGCCGGCTTGTGCAGCGATTGCGCGCCCATGAAGGTCGCAACATCGGTGTTCTTGCGGTGGATCAGCGGCATCATGCCGTTCTTCGCCAGTTCCGCCTCGCGCCGGTCGTCGATGGCAATCTCGGTCGGGCATTTCTGATCGACGCCGCCATCGGTGGTCGGGAAGGTGTGCGAAGGCAGGTTTTCCAGCGTGCCGCCGCTTTCCACGCCGCGGATCCGCGAGCACCAGCCGTACATCTTGAACGAACGGGTGATGTTCACCGCCATGCCGTAGGCCGCGTTGACCCAGCCGTATTTGTCACTGGTCGCGCCTGCGGTGTCTTCCTCAAAGGCAAACTCCTCCACCGGGTCGGTCTTGGAGCCGTAAGGCAGACGGCCCAGGAAACGCGGCATTGCCAGGCCCACGTATTTCGCATCCTCGCTGTCGCGCAGCGAGCGCCAGGCCGCGTATTCCGGAGTCTGGAAGATTTTGGTCAGATCGCGTGGGTTCGACAGTTCCGCCCAGCTGTCCATCTGGAACAGCGTCGGCTTGGCGCCGGTGATCAGCGGCGCATGCGCAGCTGCGGCGATCTTGGACATTTCGCCCAGCAGCTCGATATCCGGCGGCGAATGGTCGAAGTGGTAGTCCGCCACCAAAGAGCCGTAGGGCTCGCCGCCCAGCTGGCTGAATTCCTCGGTGTAGACCTTCTTGAAGATCGGCGACTGGTCCCATGCCGTGCCCTTGAACTTCTTCAGGGTCTTCGACATCTCCTTCTTGGTGATCGGCATCACCCGGATTTTCAGCTGCTCATCGGTCTCGGTGTTATTGACCAGATAATGCAGGCCGCGCCAGGCGCTTTCCAGCTGCTGGAATTCCTCGTTGTGCAGGATCAGATTGACCTGCTCGGTCAGCTTCTGGTCGATCAGCGACACGATGCTCTCGATCGAGCGCAGCGCATCATCGGAGATCAGAGCGGAATTTGCCAGCGCCTGTTCGGCCAGGGTCTTGACCGCGCTTTCAACAGCGGTCTTGGCCTGGTCCGACTTGGGGCGGAATTCCTTCTGCAGCAGATCCGCGAATTCGGTTGAGCCAAAGGCGGCTTCACCACCAGCGGCTTCCGCCTGAAGTTCTTCTTCAGCCATCTTTGTCCTCCCCTATTATTCTTCGCTCTCGGCTTCGCCGCCGGGCTTCGGCTGCGCTGCCAGGGTTTTCAGCAGGCTCGGGTCCTGGATGATCTTCGAGATCAGATCCTCGGCGCCGGTCTTACCATCCATATAGGTCATCAGGTTCGACAGCTGGGTGCGGGCTTCCAGCAGCTCGCGCAGCGGCTCCACCTTGGCTGCGATTGCAGCGGGCTTGAAATCGTCCATGCTGTCAAAGGTGATGTCGACCGCCAGGTTGCCCTCGCCGGTCAGCGTGTTGGGCACGGTAAAGGCGGCGCGCGGCGCCATTGACTTCATCCGGTCATCGAAGTTGTCGACGTCGATTTCCAGGAATTTGCGGTCCGCAACGGCGGGCTGCTCTATTTCGGATTTGCCCACCAGGTCGCTCATCACGCCCATCACGAAGGGCAGCTGCACCTTCTTCTCGGCGCCGTACAGCTCCACGTCATATTCAATCTGGACCCTTGGTGCCCGGTTGCGGGCAATGAATTTCTGTGAACTTCCGGCCATCTAGGTCTCCTTCACTAGTCTTTGCTTGCACGGCTGCTGCGGCGGCATCCGCCGCCGGCGACTGCCGCGTCCATTAATCGTCGTCGTCTTCGATCCCGCCAATCAGGTGGACATTGTCCACCCCCTGCGGCGCCATGTCGTTCATGATGGTGAGGAAGTCTGCCCCCACCAGCCGCTTGCACCGTTCCAGCAGGATCGGCAG
>JBFOLS010000114.1:0-4505 GCA_040830225.1 Leisingera sp. | reverse complement strand
GCAGAAAAGCGTTGAGGCTTTCACCGGTTGGCTGCAGGGGCAGTGGTGCGCTGCCCCTGGACGTCACGGCTTCAGATCAGACAACCCCGCAGAACAAGGCAGCTTTTCAACCCTTTATACGCCGGCACAGCCCGCAAACACAGTGGCGGGCGCTGCCTTTTGCGGCGGGGTTGACCGGCCGCGCAGCCGCGGGCGGCTGCGCCCAATCAGCCGGTCAGCCCCGCGGCAACAGGCAGCGCCGCCAGCCCCAGCGAGATCGCCGCCCCCATCGGCAAGCTCCCTGGGGCTTGAACCGCCGCCCAGTTCATAGTGGCGGCGGGTGGGCTGAACCGCAGCGCCGTCACTGCAATCACCACCGCGATCATCGCAGCGCTGAAACACCAGCCGAATGCTGCCAGTGCCGAGGACGGCACGAACAGCAGCGCCACGGACATCATCTTGACATCGCCCCCTGCGATCACCCGCATGTGGAACAGCGCAGCGCAGATCAGCAGCACCACGCCTGCCGCCAGCAGGCGCATTCCGGTTTCCGCCAGCGGCAGCAGCGGTTCCGTCAGCAGGAACACTGCAGCCATGCACAAGACCAGCCAGTTTGGGATCCGCAGCTGCCGCAGGTCATTGATCCCGGCCCAGATCAGCAGCGGACCAACAGCCGCAAGCGGCACAAAGCCGGCATAGGCACTCATGCCGCCGTTCCCCGCCTCGGGGAACGCCCGGCAAAGGTATCAACCGAGACAAGGTGATAAACCAGTTCGGTAAGATTGCTGGTCCGGGTCTTTGCATAGATGTTGCGCAGATGTGTGCGCAGCGTCGATTTCGAAATCCCCAGGTCCGACTGCACCCGTTTGGCAGGCTGGCCCTTGCTCAAGAGCACGCAGACCCGGTATTCGGCGCGGCTCAGCTGGGCGGGATTCTCCATGCTCAGCAGATGCGCTTCCACCTCGGCGTTGCGGCGCAGCCGCCGCTCGGTCAGGCAGGCCTCGGTGTACAGTCCGGGCGAGCGGTTGGTCCAGGTACGCACCAGCGTATCCGAAATAATGTTCAAGAGCGCCTGCTGAACTGCCCCCGGCCGGGAGGCGAAATGCAGCTCCAGAAAATCGGTGTGACGCTTGCCCAATGACAGCGGAATGACCGCCAGCTCCGCCAGTCTCCGCGACGCATGAAACCGGTCCAGAGCCGGATCGGCCTCCTGATCGTTCATTGATTTGTACCAGATCAGCCCGGGCTTGGCCTTGTCCAGGTAGCCGCCCAGAACAGAGCGGGCAAAGGAACGGTCCAGCGGCGGGCCCTCGCCCGCGACCGCATCGAAAAACACTGATCCTGAAGCCCGGCCCTTGCCGGTCGAAACTCTGCAAACTGCAGCAGCTTCCCCATTAATGGCTGCCGCCAGGGCGCGCAAAGCGTCCCGGAATGGCGCGCAGCCATGAAGGCACTCACACCATCGCGCAATAGGCGCAATCATACCGGCCTCAGCGGCCTGGATGGTGCGGGTGTCAAAAAGCGCATTGGTCCCCATAACGCGCATCCCCCCACAGCAAAGTATACTCATTAACTTAGCGCTTTGAATGCCGTAGCAAGCGCAAAAAACAGTTACTCCCTTATAGCCTCCGCCTATGCTGGCGGCATTCTTCAAATACGTCAATAATTTGACATTAATCGAGTGAAACCGCTCAATTTTTCAACCAAAAGATGAAAAATTACCCTGCCAGGGGGAGGCCCCAAGGATCAATGCAGTAATTTTCGGACGATTGTTCAACCACTTGCGAATCAACTGCCCAGCATGCGGATGTAACGGATCACCACCGGGCCGATGGTGATTGCAATCAGCGCAGGCAGCATCAGCGAGGCCAGAACCGCCGACATCTTCACCGGCAGCTTGTTAGCCATTTCCTGCGCCCCCATTTCCCGCTGGTCGCGCAAATCTTCCGAATAGGTCGCAAGCGCTGAGGCCATGCTGGTGCCGAACTGCATCGACTGCAGCGCAACATTGGCAAAGGAGCGGGCGGTTTCCACCCCGGTCCGCTGCGCCATGTCCAGCAATGCATCCTCGCGCTGGCGGCCCGCCTGGATCTGCCGCTGCACGCTCAAAAGCTCAAAGGCCAGATCCGGCGAGACCTCGGCCAGCTCATTGCCGACCCGGGTCATCGCCGCATCAAACCCCAGCCCGGAATCCACCGAGATCCGCATCAGGTCCAGCGCATTGGGAAAGGCGTCCTCGATCCGGCGGCAGCGGGCCGCGGTGCGGGCGTTCAGCACATAAACCGGACCAAAGTACCCCGCCCCCACCAGGCCGCTCAGGGCCTGAAACACCTGCAGGCTGGTCCAGCCCGCGGCAAAACCGGTCACCGGGTTCGGCGGCAGCAGCCCGGGCGTCCGCCCGGCTGCGATGACCAGCAGCAGCAGCCCTGGCAGCACCAGCCCCAGCAGCACCCGGATCAGGGTGAACTTGCGCAGGGCGCCTGCCTGCGAGAACCCGGCCTGGGCCAGCTTGTTTTCCAACTCCGAGCGCTCCCGCTGATCCGCAGGCACAAAGGCTTTCATCAGCCCGCCTGCCTGCCCGGCCGGCGCCTTCAGCAAATTCATGTCGCGGCGCTGGCGGCGGCGGGCCTCATGCAGCGTCGACAGCCGCGCCGCCGCCGGGGATTTGCCGGCCAGGCTCCCCGCCAGGCCGAAGTAAAGCAGCAGCACTGCCGCTGCCGCGCCGGCAGCAGCCAAAGTTGCGGCAGACAGGCCGGTGCGGCTGGCGAATTCGGCGAGCAGCTGTTCCATGGCAAACCTCTCCTTCAAATCCGGAAACTGACCAGTTTTTTCAGCACAACCGCGTTCAGCACCGTCAGCACGGCGATGCCGGCCATCATCGGCATGAACAGCGGGTCGTCAGAGATCCCGGAGAAATAGCTGGGTGTCAGCGCCGACACCGATCCGAAGATCACCAGCGGCAGCGCCGACAGCAGCCAGGCGGTCAGCCGCCCTTCGGAGGACAGCGCATGCACTTTGCGGCGCAAGGCGATCCGGCCGCGGATCACCCGCGCCAGCGTTTCCAGCATCCCCGACAGGTCGCTGCCGGTGCCGTGCTGGATGCCGATGCTTGCGGCCAGATACTGCACGTCCTCCAGCTGGCAGCGTTCGGCAAATTCCAACACCGCTGCAGGCAGATCCTCGCCATAGGTCACCTGGTCGTAAATGATCCCCAGTTCGGTGCCCGCCGGTTCCGCCATTTCGCGGGCGGCAATGCCGATCGCATTGTTCAGCGGATGCCCGGCCCGCAGGCCCCGCGCCATCATCTCCAGCGCATCGGGCAGCTGCTGCACCAGCTGGTCCATCTGCTTGCGCAGCCGCGCCTGCAGCAGCGCCAAGGGCACACCAAATCCTGCAACCGCCCCCAGCGCGGCCGCATTCAGCGGAGCGGTAAAGACCGACGCCGCAATGAACAGAAGCGCGGACAGCGCCGCGCAGCCAATCCAGAACGCGCCGGCGCTCAGCGGCACGCCCGCCTGGCGCAGGGATTTCGCCAGCCCGCCCACCAGCGGCAGCCGCTGCCATCCGGTCCGGCGCGCAGGCGGTTTCAGCAGCGCCAGCCGCTCCGCTCCTGCCCGGCCCTCTGCGATCATCCGCATCCGGCGGCTGCGCGAGGCCTCGGCCAGGCTCTTACGGCTCAGCATCTGCCGCAGGCCCGACGCGAGCAGCAGCACGCCCAGGGCGAGGCCGCAGTAGATTGCAAACCCGCCCAGCCGGCCGCTCCAGCCCTGCAGCGCATTCAGCAGATCATAGGCCATTCACGCTTCCTCCGGTAGGAAGATGGCCCGGTCGAACCTGGCCCCGGCGGCCTCCAGCAGCGCCGTGCACTGCGGGCGTATGCCTGTGGGAATGAACTCCCCGGCGATGCTGCCGTCGGCTGCCTTGCCCAGACGCCGGAAGATGAAAATGTCCTGCATGGTGATCACATCGCCCTCCAGGCCGGTCAGCTCGGAAATGCTCACCACCCGGCGCTGGCCGTCTGCCAGCCGCGCCAGCTGCACGATGATCTGCAGCCCCGAAGCGATCTGCGCCCGGATTGCCGCCAGCGGGAGCTCCATCCCGATCATCGAGACCATCTGCTCGATCCGCCCCAGCGCATCACGGGCAGAGTTTGCGTGCACCGTGGTCATCGACCCGTCGTGGCCGGTGTTCATCGCCTGCAGCATGTCAAAGCTCTCGGCACCGCGCACCTCACCGACGATAATTCGGTCGGGGCGCATACGCAGCGCGTTGCGCACCAGATCGCGCTGACTGACGCCTCCGCCGCCCGACGGGTTCGGCGGCCGGGTCTCCAGCCGCACCACATGCGCCTGCTGCAGCTGCAATTCGGCGGCGTCCTCGATGGTGACGATCCGCGACCGCGGGTCGATGCCCGCTGAAATCGCGTTCAGCATCGTTGTCTTGCCCGAGCCGGTGCCGCCCGAGATCAGGATATTCATCCGCGCTTCGACCAGAGCCTGCAGAAAAGCCCCGGCCTGGGCATTCAG
>JBFOLS010000113.1:0-7842 GCA_040830225.1 Leisingera sp. | reverse complement strand
GCGGGCTTTTTCTTCCGGCGCGCCGTCGATCTGGTCGTAGGCTTTGAAGTCGCCGAAGTATTTGGTGATTGCCGCGGTCAGCGTGGTTTTGCCGTGGTCAACGTGGCCGATGGTGCCGATGTTGACGTGCGGTTTATTACGCTCAAACTTGTCCTTTGCCATTCCTTAGGCGCCCTTTTGAAATGAGGGGTCAGCTTTGACCCGGTTTCCTCTGCGCGGGCGGATTATTTGGTTTGGGCGGAAAAATCAACCCGTTCCTGCTTGACAGCCGTGGAATTCGCGCGGCTCAGCCGGCCGGAGCAGGCTCCGCGGCCGCACTGCCGGCTTCAGATGCCGGGCGCGGCGCAAACCACCCCTGCTCCTGGTGCTGTTCGGCCATCCATTCCTCGACTTTGTCAGCAATGTTGATGGCAAGGCCCTGGATCTGCTCTTCTTTGGTCCGGACATGGCCGGACCCCAGCAGCGCGCTTCCACCGGTGGTGCTTTCAAAGATTTCCATCTGGTGCTTTTTGGCGAGGAACTTCTTTTCCGCAACGTCATAGATGAAGACATTCACCACCACCGCGCTCCGGGGAGACAGCAGTACGGGCACGCCCGGCGGGGCCAGCAAGAAGCCCTCCAGCGTCACCGCCACATCATATTGCTGCGCCCCGTCATAGCGGCGCAGGCGGGTGTCGATCGCACTCTTGATCGGCGCCGTCCATTCACTGTGGTCCGCATTCCGGGACAACGGCCATTGCAGCGCCTTATCCGTGTAGACATGGGTGACCCGCGCCTGAAACGCCCCCAGGTCTTCAGGGCTCTCATCCAGGCGGGTTTCACCGCAGGCAGCCAGCAGGGCCGGCGCAGCCAGTATGGAAAGAATGCGGATCATTTCGGTCCCCCTGGAAAATTCGGTCCCGCCCAGATAGCCGGGTGCAGCCTCGCGGGTAAAGAGCCGGAATCCGTCCCCCCGGCGCAGGTGGCGCCAGAGGCACAGCCGGGCGGTGCGTTCTGCCGCCTTATTTGAACCTGTAGTTCCGGGGGAAGCCGTGCGGCGGACGCTTGCCAACCCCTGCACGCTTGCCGAGCCATTGGGTGAGATCGGCTTCGTGACGGATCTTGCCGCCGCCCATTTCCCACTTCAGGCCCTCGTCCCAGTTGAAGGTGGTGATATCGCTGAGGCCGCCGTCCAGCTCCAGTGAGCCCTGCTTGCCGCGGGCCATGTTGTACTTCTGCAGGCGCACACCCTTGCCGCGGGTCAGTTCCGGCATTTCCTCGACCGAGAAGACCAGGAGTTTGCCGTTTTCCGAGACCACGGCGACATGGTCGCCTTCAACCGGAATGCAGATCTTGGCGCGGTCGTCGTCCTTGACGTTCAGAACCTGCTTGCCCGAGCGGGTCTGGGCGACGATCTCCTTCTCGGCGCAGATGAAGCCGTTGCCTGCGTCGGATGCCACCAGAAGCTTGCCCTCGGGATTGTGGATGATCAGATCAATGATCTCGGCCTCGTTGGGAAGATCGACCATCAGGCGCACAGGTTCACCCATGCCGCGGCCGCCCGGCAGATTCGCGGCGGACAGCGTGTAGAAACGGCCGTTGGAGCCGAACACCAGCAGCCGGTCGGTGGTCTCCGCATGGAAAATAAAGCGCGGGCCGTCGCCGTCCTTGAACTTGAGCTCCCGGTTCAGATCAATATGGCCGGTCATGGCCCGGATCCAGCCCATCTGGCTGCAGACCACGGTGATCGGCTCCTTGTCGATCATCGCTTCCAGCGGCAGCTCTTCCACTTCACCGGCCTCGGCAAAGCGGGTGCGGCGGGCACCGCCTTCATAGGTCTTGCCGAACTGCTTCTTGGTTTCTTTCAGCTGCTCGGTGATGCGGGTCCACTGCAGCTCGTCCGAACCCAGCAGCTCGACCAGCCCGGCGCGCTCCTCGCGCAGGGCATCGCGCTCGCGGGTCAGTTCGATTTCCTCCAGCTTGCGCAAGCTGCGCAGGCGCATGTTGAGGATGGCTTCGGCCTGAACTTCGGTCAGCTCGCCCGCGCCCTGCGCCGGAGTAATATACTCGGCCTCGGTGAAGGCGCGCGGGTGGTCCTTGCTCCAGTCCTCGCGGATCAGGGCCGCCTTGGGGTCCTCGTCATAGCGGATGATGTCGATCACCCGGTCGAGGTTCAGGAAGGCGATGATAAAGCCTTCCAAGACCTCCAGACGGTGGTCGATCTTTTCCATCCGATGGCGGGAGCGGCGCTGCAGCACGTCGCGGCGGTGGTCGAGGAAGGCGCGCAGCACCTCTTTCATCGAGCAGACCTTGGGCGTGACGCCGTCGATCAGCACATTCATGTTGAGGCTGAAGCGGATTTCCAGATCCGAGTTGCGGAACATCATGTTCATCAGAACCTCGGGGTCCACGTTCTTGGACTTGGGTTCAAGGATGATGCGGATGTCGTCAGCCGATTCGTCGCGCACATCGGCGAGGATCGGCACCTTCTTGGTCTGGATCAGCTCAGCGATCTTTTCGATCAGCTTGGACTTCTGGACCTGATAGGGGATCTCGGTGACCACGACCTGCCACTGGCCGCGGCCCAAGTCTTCGACCTCGTGCTTGCAACGCAAGCGGAAAGAGCCGCGGCCGGTGCTATAGGCCTTGGCGATGTTTTCCTTGGGCTCAACGATGATGCCGCCGGTCGGGAAATCGGGGCCCGGCACGTAATTCAGCAGGGTGTCGTCGCGGGCGTCCGGTGTCTTGATCAGGTGGACACAGGCGTCGATCAGCTCGGCAATGTTGTGGGGCGGGATGTTGGTGGCCATGCCCACCGCGATTCCGGCCGCGCCGTTTGCCAGAATGTTCGGGAAGGTCGCTGGCAGGACGCTCGGCTCCTGCAGGCGGCCGTCGTAATTGTCCCGGAAATCAACCGCGTCCTCGTTGAGGCCCTCCAGCATCGCCTCGGCGATGAAAGTCATCCGCGCCTCGGTGTAGCGCGAGGCCGCCGGGTTGTCGCCGTCGATGTTGCCAAAGTTGCCCTGGCCGTCGACCAGCGGGTACCGGACGTTGAAGTCCTGCGCCAAACGCGCCATCGCGTCATAGATCGCCGCGTCGCCATGGGGGTGGAAGTCGCCCATGGTGTCGCCGGAGATCTTGGCCGACTTCAGGAAGCCGCCCGAAGAACTGAGCCGCAGCCGGTTCATCGCGTAAAGGATCCGCCGGTGCACCGGCTTCAGCCCGTCGCGGGCATCGGGCAGCGCCCGGTGCATGATGGTGCTGAGCGCGTAGGTCAGATAGCGCTCGCCAATGGCGCGGCGCAGCGGTTCGCGGATTTCGCCACCTTCAGGGGCGGACGGCATGTCGGGGTCTTCTACCAGGTCGGTCATGGGACAAGGTGATACTGCCGCCGCCGGAATTGGTAAAGCGGGGGTGCGCGAAATTCGCACGTCTCCGCCCGGCTGGGACGCTAGGGGGAGAAGGCCGCGGACTCTCCCCTGTTTCCTGACCGTTAACCTGCACTAGATATAAAGGGACCGGGCAGCTGCGCCGGTCGTATTGCATTTTAAATCCATGTTTTACGGGTGGCTGCCCTTTGTGGGTCTTGGGGGGACCGGGTTATGTCGCGATTTGTTTTGGTATCTTTTGCCTTCCTCGGATGGGGATTTTACGAGCTGAGTGGTGGAGCGGATTTTGAACCGCCCAAACGGCCGGAGCCGGTGGCGGCGGCCAAACCTGCCGCGGCCCAGCCTGCGAGAATCACCGCGGCCTCGCTGACGGCTCAGCCGGTGCTGACCCGCCGGTCGCAGGTTCAGACGCCTGTGCGACCGGCTGCGGATCCAGCCCTGCGCCAGCGGGTGGCGGCCGGGCATCTGGCCAGCGCTGCCGGCGTTCTTGCTTCGACGCAGACGGCCTTCTCCGGCGAACCGGCACCTGGCGGTTTGCAGCTTGCTTCGCTGGATGGCGGCCTTGCAGCGATCACGGCAACGCCTGCTGCCGCTGTCGAAACTGTTGAAACCGTACAGCCTGATCCGGAAGCCTCTCTGGACCGCCGCAGCATTCGCGCCTCGCGGGTGAACATGCGTCAGGGACCGGGCACCAATTACCCGGTGATCACCCGACTGCTCGGCGGGGATGAAGTGATCGTACTGGAAGACAGCGGCACCGGCTGGCTGCACCTGCGTGCCCCGGACAAGGGCCATGTCGGCTGGATTGCTGCTTCCCTGGTGAGCAAGAAACGCCCATAACTGCACCGGATGTCTCCGGCCAAAAGGGCGATCACGTGAAAAAGACTATCCTGATTACGGGCTGCTCCTCCGGGATCGGCCTGGATGCGGCGCGCGGCATGCGGGAACGGGGCTGGCGGGTGTTTGCCTCCTGCCGGCAGCAGCGCGACTGCGACCGGATGCGGGCCGAAGGGTTTGAAAGCCCGCGGATCGACTATACCGAGCCGGAGAGTATCACCGTCGGCCTTGCCGAAGTGCTGGAGGCCACCGGGGGAACGCTGGACGCGCTATTCAACAACGGCGCTCACGGGCTGCCCGGCGCAGTCGAGGATCTGCCCACCGAAGCCCTGCGCACGATATTCGAAGCCAACTTCTTTGGCTGGCACGAGCTGACCCGGCAGGTGATCCCGGTGATGCGGGCGCAAGGACACGGGCGGATAGTGCAAAACTCTTCGATTCTGGGTTTTGTTTCCTTCCCCTGGCGCGGCGCCTATGTGGCAACCAAATACGCGCTGGAGGGGCTGACCGACACGCTGCGGGTGGAACTGCGGGGCACCGGCATCCACATGGTGCTGATCGAGCCGGGGCCGGTGACCTCGAAAATCCGCGAGAAGTCGATCCCGCATTTCGAGCGGTTTATCGACTGGCAGTCCTCTCCGCTGCGCGACCGTTATGAGAAACGCCTGCTGAAGCGGCTTTATGAAAGCAGCGGGCCGGACACGTTTGAGCTGCCTGCCTCGGCCGTCACTGCCAAGCTGGCGCACGCCTGCGAATCCCGCCGCCCGCGGCCGCGCTATTACGTGACCACGCCAACCCATATCGCCGGTTTCCTGCGCCGGATCCTCAGCACTAGGGCAATAGACCGCATCCTTGTGAAGCTCGGCTAGCCGATTCCCGGTCGCCAACCGCCGTCGCGCGGGGTAGAGGAAATCATCGGAACAGACGCGCGTGAGGGATGGGATGAGCGATCCGCTGTATTATCTGGGCTTGGCCGCCATGGCCGCCGTTGTCGTTGCATTGGTCATCGGGATCGGCGGCTTTGGCAAAGGCGGCGAGTTCAACCGCAAGAATGCCAACAAGATGATGCGCCTGCGCATCCTGTTTCAATTCATTGCGGTGGTTCTGCTGCTGGCCTACATCTACTTCCAAAGCCAGGGAGGATAATCGGCGATGGTCGTTCTGAACAAGATTTACACGCGCACCGGCGACAAGGGCGAGACTGCCCTGGGCAATGGCGCGCGCGTGGCCAAGCATTCGGCCCGGGTGAACACTTATGGCACCTCGGATGAGCTAAACGCCTTTGTCGGCGTAGCGCGCCTTGAGGCCGAGGGCGACATGGACGCGGCCCTCAGCCGTGTCCAGAATGACCTGTTCGATCTCGGCGCTGACCTTTGCCGGCCTGAAATGGAAAAGGACGCCGAAGCCGAATACCCGCCGCTGCGCATTGCGGTGGCGCAGGTCGAGCGGCTGGAAGCCGAGATCGACGTGATGAACAAGGATCTGGAGGCGCTGCGCAGCTTCATCCTGCCCGGCGGGTCGAAGCTGGCCGCGCATCTGCATGTCTGCCGCACCGTCGCGCGGCGTGCCGAACGGATGGCGACCGAGCTGAGTACCAGCGAGGACGTGAATCAGGCTGCGGTGAAATACCTGAACCGCCTGTCGGATTGGTTCTTTGTTGCGGCGCGTGTGGCCAATAACGGCGGCAAGGATGATGTGCTCTGGGTGCCCGGCGCCAACCGCTGATCCGCTATCCGCTTTGCCAGGCACCTGATTCGCCCAGCCAGCCCTGAAAACCCCGGAAAACGCCTGCCCCGGTGCGCCTATGGCCCCGGGGTTTGCGGCGTCGGCCGGAACAATTTTCCGTCAGGAAACATTCTTGCAAAATTGATGCCTCAAATGCGCAAACGCGACGTCGGCGTGCGCTAACGTGACGATTTTGCCCTGTTACGGCGTCACACCAGCCGGTATCAACGCTGCGAGAGCATAAAGGGGAGTCGCCGGTGGCGGCTTGCCGTTTGTTAAGGAGAGAACGCAAAATGAAGGTACTTGTGCCTGTCAAGCGCGTGATTGACTACAACGTGAAGGTCCGCGTCAAAGCGGACGGCAGCGGTGTCGATCTCGCCAACGTGAAAATGTCGATGAACCCCTTCGACGAAATCGCTGTCGAAGAAGCCATCCGCCTGAAAGAAGCCGGCAAGGCTGACGAGGTGGTTGCGGTTTCGATCGGCGTGAAGCAGGCCCAGGAAACCCTGCGCACCGCGCTGGCCATGGGCGCAGACCGCGCAATCCTGGTGGTTGCTGCCGACGACGTGCACACCGACATCGAGCCGCTGGCCGTTGCGAAAATCCTGGCCAAAGTGGTCGAGGAAGAGCAGCCGGGCGTCGTGCTCTGCGGCAAGCAGGCGATCGACAACGACATGAACGCAACCGGCCAGATGCTGTCGGCGCTGCTGGGCTGGTCCCAGGGCACCTTTGCCTCTGAGCTGGACATCGAAGGCGACAGCGCCAAGGTGACCCGCGAGGTCGACGGCGGCCTGCAGACCATCTCCGTGAAGATGCCCGCCATCATCACCGTGGACCTGCGCCTGAACGAGCCGCGCTATGCGTCGCTGCCGAACATCATGAAGGCGAAGAAAAAGCCGCTGGACGAGAAAACCGCCGCCGACTACGGCGTCGATGTCACGCCGCGCCTGGAAATCGTCAAGACCGAAGAGCCGCCGGCACGCGCCGCAGGCATCGTGGTCGGTTCCGTCGACGAGCTGGTTGAGAAACTCAAAGAAGCGGGGGCTGTGTAATGGCTGTTCTTCTCCTTGCTGAAGTGACCGACGGCGCCCTGGCGCTGGACGCAACCGCAAAGGCCGTGGCCGCAGCAGCATCGCTGGGCGACGTGACCGTTCTGGCCGCTGGCGCCTCCGCTGCTGACGCCGGTGCCGAAGCCGCAAAAATCGCTGGCGTTGCCAAGGTTCTGGTTGCTGAGGACGCCTCCCTGGGCCACCGCCTGGCAGAGCCGACCGCAGCGCTGATCGCTGGCCTGGCGTCCGACTACGAGCACATCGTTGCTCCAGCCACCACCGACGCCAAGAACGTTCTGCCGCGCGTTGCTGCGCTGCTGGACGTGATGGTGATCTCGGACGTTTCCGGCGTTGTCGACGGCTCGACCTTCGAGCGCCCGATCTATGCCGGCAACGCGATCCAGACCGTGAAGTCGAACGACTCCAAGAAAGTCGTATCGATCCGCACCGCGTCCTTCGACGCAGCTGGCGAAGGCGGCTCGGCATCTGTCGAAACCATCTCCGCGGCTGACAACCCGGGCCTGTCCGAGTGGGTTGAAGACAAAGTTGCCGCAAGCGACCGCCCCGAGCTGACCTCGGCCGGCATCGTTGTTTCCGGCGGCCGCGGCGTTGGCTCCGAAGAAGACTTCAAACTGATCGAGACCCTGGCAGACAAGCTGGGTGCCGCCGTTGGCGCATCCCGCGCTGCGGTCGACTCGGGCTATGCACCGAACGACTGGCAAGTTGGCCAGACCGGCAAGGTTGTTGCTCCGGACCTGTACGTTGCCGTCGGCATCTCCGGCGCCATCCAGCACCTGGCCGGCATGAAGGACTCCAAGGTCATCGTGGCAATCAACAAAGACGAAGAAGCACCGATCTTCCAG
>JBFOLS010000112.1:0-4043 GCA_040830225.1 Leisingera sp. | reverse complement strand
CCCCATCTGGGCCAAGTGGTACAGCGTCGAACACCCCATGATGCCGCCGCCAATGACAACGACCGAGGCGTGGGAAGGAAGGGACATGGGCCAGTCTTTCTCTAAAGATCAGATTTGCGCCAGATTGCCCGCTCGCCTCATGTTTTCAATTTGCCAATTCAAGAACATTCGTTCTTATTGAGGCATGGACAAGAACCGCAAAGCCCGTCTCCTTGCCGATCTCAAAGCCGCCATCGGCGGCCTGCCGCCGCGGCTCAAGGTGATCGCCAAGTACATCATCGACAATCCCGGCGACTTCGGCATGGACCCGATCCGCGTCTCGGCTGAAAAGATCGGCGTCAGCCCGAACTCACTGGTGCGGCTGGCGCAGAAGATGGGGTTTGACGGCTTCGAGACCTTCCGCGACCCGTTCCGATATGCCCTTGTGACCGAGCGCGAAGACCAGATGGGCGCCGACTGGATTGCGCAGCTGGATGAAGGTGATGATCTGGCACAGACCCAGGCGCGGCTGGCGCGCAACGAGATCAATATCGTCTCACGCTCTTTGCGGATTATGACACAGGATCAAATAGAGACCGCTCTGCGCTGCATGACCGGGGCGCGCAACTGCTATGTAACCGCCACACGCTCCAGCTATGCGATGGCCTATTACTTCCACTACGTCGGCCGCATGGCGCTGCCCGGCCTGCAGCTGATCCCGCGCCACATGGGATCGGCAGTGGACGAGTTGATCGGCGTCAATGAGCAGGACTGCCTGATTGCCATCACCTTTGCCCCCTACTCCGCCGAGACCATCCAGTCCCTGCGCTATGCCCGCAGCCGCGGGGCCAAGCTGATCGTGATTTCCGACAGCGAAGTGATCGCGCCGCAGATAGATCCCGATGTGGTTTTCCCCATCACCACCCAGTCGCACCACTACTTCGGCTGCTACGGCGGCGCGATGGCTGTGCTGGAGTGCCTGCTGGGCCACCTGGTTGCGCTTGGCGGCGAGGAAGCCCAGCAGCGGATAGCCGACTACGAAGCCACCCGTGAGGACAGCGGGGCTTACTACAAGGCCGGGCGCACGCCCCGCATCCGGAATTAAGCGGTCAAAACACTGATCCGGTAGTCGCCCAGCCGGTCCTTCAGGAACGTGTAGTCCCGCCGCGCCTTGGCCTGGGTTTCGCGGTCCAGGGTGATCAGGCGGAACTCTTCTGCGGTCTCGGCAAACTCCACCGGCGGCGTGTTCTCATCCTGCCACGGCAGGCAGAACAGCGAGTTGCCATAGGTCTCCCCGGCCCGGTTCAGCGACAGGAAGAACACCTGGTTTTCCAGCGCCCGGGCAATTGCAAAGGGATGCCAAGTATGGAAGCTCTCATCCCGGTAATAGGCGCCGCAATGCAGGATCGCGTCGACCCCGTGATCCACCACCAAGGTACGCGACAGTTCCGGGATTCGGATGTCGTAGCAGATGATCGGCGCCAAGCGGAAGCCGTTGACCTCAAAGACAAACAGATGGCTGCCGCGGTTGAAGTATTCCTTCTCCATCGAAGCGCCGTATTGCGCCAGATGCAGCTTGTCGTAGTGGCCGGCCAACTCCCCGTCCGGGCCCACCACGCCCATGCTGATAAAGGGGCCGCCCTCGCCCGCGCGGGCAAACCCGTAGGAGACATGAACACCGCAGTCCTGCGCCACCTGCCGCCAGGCCTGGAAAGAGGCGCCGTCCAGCGGCTCCGCGATTTCGTCCAGCCGGGCAAAGGTATCGCGGGCGTAATCAATGCTCGAAAGTTCCGGCAGCACCACTAGATCCACCTTGCCGTCCGCCGCTTCCAGCTGAGCCCGGACCTTGGCCGCTGAGGCTGCCAGATGCGCATCGCGTTCCGCCGCGCTGGTCATCGGCGGGATAATGATCTGGCACGCCATAAAGGGCAGGGTTTCGGTGGCGGTCATGGCTCAGACTTTCTTGTTTTTCCAGTATTCGTTCATGCGCAGCCGGTCGGCCTCAATCCGCTCGATCCGCTCCACCACACCGCTGGGCTGGCCAATGGTGAAGAAGCCGATCAGCGCCTCGATCAGCACCGTTGTTCCGACATAGGATTCAAAGAACAGCGGGCTGCGGTTCGGCCCCAGCAGCACGTAGTCCGCTACCATCGCGATGGGCGCCGCCGGGCTGTCGGTGATCGCAATCACCTTGGCACCGCGCTCCCGCGCCAACATCGCCAACTCAATCGCGGCCCGCGCACAGGGCTGCTGGCTGATAGCAATCATCACGTCGCCTTCGCCGATGTCGGCGACCGGGTCGGCAAACACCCCGCCCTCGCCGCGCACCAGCCGCACCTTGCCGCTGGCCATGCCGCCGATGTAGTGGGCATAGGCCGAGAAGCTGGCCGACGCCTGCATCCCCACCAAATAGACCTGCCCGGCGTCGTTCAGCACCTTGGCCACACTGGCAAAATAGTCAGGGTCAATTGAATCGAAGATCGCCGTCAGATTGCCGATGGTGGCATTGCGGAAGTCCTCCCAGACTTCCCGCGCGGCCTGATCTCCCCCGGATTTCTGCAGGTTCTCGGCCCGCAGATGATACTCGTTGATATCATTCTGCTGGACCTGCTTGCGGTAGACTTCGCGCAGCTCGCTGTAGGTCTCAAACCCCAGCGCCTTGGCCAAGCGCGAGAAGTTCGGCAGCGAAACACCCGCATTGCCGGCCACCTGCCGCATCGACAGCGTGGCGATATCGCCCGGATGCTCAAGCATATAGGTCGCCGCCACCTTCAGCGCGCGCGGGAGCTGCGGAAACAGCTCCTTCAGCCTGTCGCTCACGTGAAGGTAGGTATTCATGCTGTCCGGCGTCTCCTGTGCCATCCAAGGCTCCCCTGCAGTTTCACGAGCAGCAAGAGATTTTACATTTGCAACATTTGCAACGGCGAAGTTTCAAATCCCGGGCGGCGCGGGGGATCAACTTGCCGCCCGGGGAGGCCTCAGCGGCTCAACAGCACATCCGGCAGCCAGAGCGACAACTGAGGAACAAAGGTGGTCAACGCCAGCGTCGGCAGCCAGGCGCAGAAGATGAACAGAAGCGTCGGCCCAAGCATCTTGCCCACCGGCGTCTCGGTCACCTGCGCGCCAAGATAAAGCAGTGGCGCGGTCGGCGGCGTGACATTGGCCATGCCCAGGTTCACCCCCAGAATGGCCGCGAAATGGATCGGATCGACCCCGACATCGCGCACAATAGGCAACAGAAGCGGCGTCGCCAGCAGCAGACCCGAAATATCGTCCATCAGCATCCCGATCAGGATCATCACCAGGTTGACCATCAAGAGGATCACAATCGGGTTCTCCGAGACCGAGAACACCAGATCGCGGGCAATGTTCGGAATGTCCTCGAAGATCAGGAAGCGCGAAACGATCAGCACCATGAAGATCATCGTCATCACCACACCGATGGTAATGCCCGCGCCGGTCAGCGTCTGCATCAGCCCGCGCCAGGTAAGGCCGCGGTAGACATAAATCGCAATCGGGATTGAGTAGACCACCGCCACGCCTGCCGCCTCGGTCGGGGTCATGATGCCGCCGTAGATGCCGCCCAGAATGATCAGCGGCATCAGCAGCGCGGGCATCGCCTGACGGGTCTGCAGCTTGAACTGCGGGGCAAAGTCCACCGGCTTCTCGGTGGTCTTGATGTCCTTGTACTTGCGCAAGGCAAACTGGTTGGTGGCGATCAGCAGGATAATCAGGATGATGCCTGGAAAGACGGTCGACAGGAACGCCTTCAGCACCGACTGCTGCGCCACCCAGGCATAGAGGATATGCGAGGAGCTCGGCGGGATGAGCAGACCCAGCGGGCTGGCGCTCACGATCAGCGCAGCCGACAGGCCATCCGGGTAATTCGCCTTGCGCAGATGCGGCATCATGATGCCGCCGATGCAGGTAAGTGTCGCGTTGGCGCTGCCGGAGATGGACCCGAAAATGCCTGAGGCAACCACAGCAGCAGCGGACAGACCGCCCTTGATGTGACCGATGAACAGCTCGGCCAGCGCGACCAGAGGCGCGGCGATCTTGCCCTT
>JBFOLS010000111.1:0-11961 GCA_040830225.1 Leisingera sp. | reverse complement strand
GCGGCGATCGACAACTGGGTGTTCAACAACGAAGCGCCGATCATGAGCGCCCTTGCCGAATTCACCCGGATTGCACCTGAGGTCGAGATCGAGATGCACTCGCTGGCGCCGGATGACATCGAAATGGCAGTGCAGGATGGCCAGATTGCTCTTGGGGTTGGCGTGTTCCACAAGCACAAGCCCGGTTTGATCTATGAGACGCTGGGCTATGAACGCATCGGCCTTTATTGCAGCCGCGGCCATCCCTTGTTTACTGCCGATACCCCGGCGAAGGTCGAGGAACTTCTGCCGCAGGCCAATTTTTGCAAACGCGCTTATCTGAACGAAGACCTGGTGGCGCCTGTCTCGCGCGGGCTGCCGTCAAATGCCAGCGCGCATCAGATCGAAGGCATTGCCATGCTGGTGCTGACGGGCCGCTACATCGGCTATTTACCGGAAAGCTTTGCCGATATCTGGGTGCGAGAAGGCCGGGTACGGTCGGTGGGAGACGGCATGTTTGACCTGAAGTCCGAGATCAAGCTTGTACGCAAACGGGGCGAGGAGCCGAATCTGGTGGTGAAAACCTTCATCCAGCTGGTGCGTAATGCGTCCGGAAAGCCCGGCGTGGGTGCAGTCTAACCGGCTCTTCCAAGTTGGGAAAACAGCAGCTTCAGGATAGTGGTGCGGGCCTTCTATCAAAGCCATGACGAGGGATCCGTGACGCATCTTGCACTACGGCTGCTGATCCCGACCGGGGTGCGGTCCAAGCCGATCAGGTTCATGCGGGAAGAGCAGATAGAGGGTGACGTTTGGGTGATCCCCGCAAACCATATGAAGGGGCGCAAACACGCGACCGCTGATTTCCGCGTCCCGATCCCGGCCGAGGTGCTGCGAGTCATCAATGAAGCGCGCCAGCATGCTCGTGACGGCTATCTCTTCCCGAGCGTCCGCAAAGGCGTGATCTCCGACGCCACCATGTCACGCCGGGCGAACGCAGTTGATCGTTCCTTCTCAACGAGGAAAACTTGGCAGGCCAGGTTGTGCAGAAAAATGGGGATAGAAAACTTTTCTACCCGCCCGGCGGCTCAAATATTCGTCTTCAAATGTCTCATCGCATATCTACTTGAGGCATCTTAAGTCATGTCGAATTTATCGCTCTCTCCCCAATCTGGCGTCAACCCGCTGCTTAAGGTCAGTGAAGTTGCGAAAATGCTGTCGATCAGCGTACCGAGCTTCAGGCATCGTGTGGCGGGCGGGTTTGTTCCCAAACCGCTCTAACTTGGCTCCTCGTCCCGCTGGCTGCACTCGGAAATCTTAGCCGTGATCGAAGACACCAAGGCGCGCCGTTAGGGCGCTCAGTTCTGTATGAGCCGAGCGCCCCTTCGGTTAGTCGGCTCGTCAAACCTCAAGACATCCCGAATACATCCCTCACTTGTGCGCAGCCGGTGAGTAAAGGACACCCTAAGATCTGCATAGGTTGCCAGTTGGGCGATCTTTTAGGTTCGATGATAAGGCGAAACCGCTTCCCTCTGCGACACGGCCGCGATGTGGAGCGAAGAATCGTAAGGGATCGAGCTGCAAGCTTCCCGTGGAACCGGGAAAGCGCCGCTGCCGGTTCCACGGTGGAGCCTCCACAGGGCCGAAGACTGCCGTGGGGGCCGCATGGATTGCCGAAACCCAGCACAAACGATGGGCGCATTGACGGTGATCCAGCTGGGGCAAACATTGCGGATGAACTCGGATCAATGACAAGCAGGCAAGCTTGCGAGCGCAGCTTCAGAGGTGCTTTCACGACAAGTGATCCGCCTCATCAATCTGGGTGACCGACCCGTTCCGGACTATAGCCGTCACCCGTCTTAAACCAATCATGCTTCAATGCGGCACGCCGAAGCTTCCGTTGGTGCATCGCGCAGCATTAGAGACTGTGGAAAAGGTCGAGACCAATATCGGCCCTTAGCCGGCCTTCGTGCCTGCGGCAGCCAACGACCGTTTCGAGCCCTTTGTACCCGATGCTGCAGACCGCGCGTATGTCCGGTATGCCGCATTATCGTTAAAGCAGAAATTGTTCGGGCAAAGACAGTCGCTGTGCTATCAACCGAGTGTTTCGCAGCTGTCCTGCGCAGCACATTCAAGGCGGATCCGAAGGCTGTTGTTGCCATTCGGGTCCGCCGTTTCTTCCAAACGGTCAGTTTCGCGGGTCCTGTCAATTGGACTGCGAAAATGGTGTCGCCAGTTTGACCCCGGTTACCTGTGCAACCGTTGCTGGCGTGCCAAGGGCGCCCGGATCAGGTGCCGGGCAACGCTCGACGGTGCACGGCAGATAGTAGAGGTCGGCCTCGGCGGTGAAGCTTTCGCCGCCCTCCTGCATCGTGCCGCGATAGACCGTCACATTCAGTGCCGACGGTGCCCCGGTTTGCGCGTCGGCTAGAAAGGCGAACATGTTGATGACAAATGTACCGCCATCGGTGCTCACCACGCTGGCAGGGCTGTCGGTAAACTTCGTGCCCGCCGCCCCGAACATCCAGCCGCCTACGATATCGGCGGTGCCCCCTTCATCAACATTCATGATGTTCTGATACTTGCCGCCATCAGGCAGCACGCCGCCCACTTCGATAAACCAGGTGCCGACAAGTTGCTGTTCAACATCCGCCGCGGCATATGTTGCAGTGGCGGTGAGCATTGCCCCTAGCGTGAACATTGCTCTCCTTAGCAAGCGTTTCGCGGGTGTTTCTCCGTACCCTAACCGATCAGACATCAGAATTGCTGTGCGACATCTGCGGCAAAAGTGTCGATATCGGTCGCTTTTCTGCCCGCCATGCGTTCATATGCCGGGCTTACCGGCTGTTCGCCTGCGTCCACCCATCGCTTGAACAGGGTCATCACGGTATGGGTGATCATGTCCGGCAGGCCAAGGGATTCCAGCCCGGCTTTCTGATCCTCAAAGGACATGGGAACATACTGGATATCCTGGCCCAGTGCCTTGGAAAACGCGTTGGCGACATCATAGTAGCTGATCGCGCGCGGGCCGGTGATATCATGGGTTTCACCGTTGAACGCGTCCGATGTAAGGCTGACGAACGCGACCCTTGCAACATCCCGTGTATCGACCATCGGGATGCGCGCATCACCCAGATACTGCGCAAACATCCCCTTATCCTTCATGTAGCCAGCGTGCATCTCGACGATGTTCTGCATGAAGTAGTGCGGCCTGAGAATGACGTGTTCCAACCCGCTTGCCCGCAAATAGTCATCCACTTCGGCATGCTGCTCATACATGGGCAGGCCCTCGGCAAAATTGGCCGGTTCCGCTGAAAGACGAACGATCTTGCGCACCCCGGCCGCCACCGCGCGATCAATCAACCCCTTGTGCAGGTCGATCATGTCCGGCGACGGGCTGCTGAGCAGAAAGACCGTGTCGATACCTTTCAGCGCGTCCTTGATGCCGGGCCATTCTCCCAGCGCTCCGCGGAGGGTGGGCACGCCCATTGCCGCCAGTTTGGCCGCGCTTTCGTCGCTACGAGCCAGTACTTTGTAGTTCTCAGCGCTGTCCTTCAACAGCTTGACAAGCGGGGTTCCGACATTGCCGGTGCCGCCGATGACAAGAATATTGTTGCCCATGTTCTTTCTCCATCTGCGTTTGCGCCAAAGCGCTGTGTTTCGCTGAAACCTGTAGATAGAGCTGTCGATTATGCTGTGAAACTGGCTATAACTGCGTATCCTTGTTCCGTTTTTGCACCACACTTCCGGAGGGTGTCATGAAGGTATTTGAATGGGATGATCTTCGGGTATTCCTTGCAGTTCAGCGGGGGCGGTCCGTGCGGGCGGCTTCGAAATTGCTGAATGTCAGTCATTCGACCGTGTCACGCCGCCTGCAGGCGATGGAGGATCAGATCGGAATCAAGCTGTTTATCCGCCAGCCAGAAGGCTTTGTTCTGACCGAGACCGGCGAGGCCATGGTGGAAAGGGCCGAGCGGGTGGAAAGTGAAATCATAAGCATGGAGCGAGAAGTGTTCGGGCGCGATGCGCAACTTGCCGGCCCGGTGCGCATATCCGCTCCCCCGTTGCTGGCGCAGCATCTGCTCATGCCCATTCTCGCGGAATTCGCTGCGCTTTATCCCAAGATTGACCTCGATGTGGATGCGACGTTCGAGGTCGCTGATCTCAGGCGGCGCAACGCCGACATTGCGATCCGGTTTCAGGACACGCCAGAGCCCGCCCTGATCAGCCAAGAGCTGCCGGGCTTTGCCAATTCGATCTACGCCACACGCGCCTATGTCGATGCTCATCGGTTTGACGGGCTGGACCCTGACGCCCGGTGGGTCGCCCTGGGCAGCAAGGAGGTTCTCGCACATTGGCGGCAGGGATCGGCCTATTCGGCCTGTAAGGTGCAACACATCGTTTCGGACATGCTGGCGCAGGTGAATGCGGTCAAGGCAGGTCTGGGATTCGGGTATCTGCCCTGTTTCTTGGCGGATAGTGACCCGCATCTGATACGCCTGCCAAACACTGAACCCCAAAAAATTCCCGCATGGGTACTGACCCACCCCGATCTGAACTCAACCGAACGGGTCCGAGTTTGTGCCCGTTTCCTTGTCGACGCGATTTGGCGCTTGGAAAGCAGCATTCATGACGATGGTCTGTAGCCGTACTTTCCAGTGGTCGCGAATTGGGCCGGTTCCAGAGACTCGTAGTGCGAAATAGCTGACATTTGTTCAGCTGCCGCAAATGACCGTTTTCCGCCTGGAGCGGAGCTTCACCCCGCTGACGATCTGCAAAAAGCACTCAATCAGTTCGGCAGTAATTCGGTCACCTGTTGAAATGCAGAGCCCATGGTGCCCTAGGCATGCCACGCCAGCCTGCGAGCCAACGGCTTTATTCAATTTCAGTTCCGTCCTTCTTTGTCCTTGCGAACACCTCGAGCGGAGATGGCTAGGGCGCCCGGTGTCAGAAAACTGCAGCGGGCAGCCAAGTGGCAAGACCTGGGATCAGCCAGACCAGCAGAACACCCAGAGCTTGCAGCCCGATGAACGGAAACACCCCCTGGTAGATCTGGCGGGTGGTGACCTCCTTTGGGGCGGCGCCGCGCAGATAGAACAATGAAAAGCCGAACGGCGGCGTTAGGAAGCTGGTCTGCAAGTTGATCGCGATCAGGATGCCGAGCCAGACGGGATCGTGCCCCATCAGGATCAGGGCCGGAGTCACCAGCGGCAGCACGATGACCGAGATCTCAACGAAATCGAGGAAGAATCCCAGTACAAATATGAACAGCATGCAGAACAGCAGCGCGCCTGTGGGCCCGCCGGGCATGCTGCCCAGGAAATGCGCCACGCGCTCCTCTCCGCCGAGGCCGATAAACACCAAGGAGAACATCCCCGCCGCCAGGATGGTGGCAAAGATCATCGCTGTCATCGTGGCAGTCGATGTCACCGCCTCGTGCAGGATGCGCTTCCGCAGGCCGCTGCGCAAAGCGGCAAGTATGGCAATGCCCCCTGCCCCGGCCAGCAGCGCATAGAATACCCCCGCCGCCAGGTCGCCGCCGGACAAGTCGCTGCGCTGCAGCCGGACGGGATGGACACCGGACAGTACCCCCAGAAGGATCAACGCCGCTGCCCCGAACAGGATCAGCCGCGCCGGGCCGCCCGCCCGTGCGCCTGCCATCAGCAAGGCGCCTATACCGCCCACTGATGCCGCCTCGGTCGGGGTGGCAACGCCGCCCAGAATGGCACCGAGCACGGCAAAAATCAGCAGGATCGGCGGCACAACCGCCCGCACCACTTCCCCGCCATTCGGGCGCGCTACCCCGGCCGGCGCCGAGGGCATGTCCTGCGGCCGCAGCAGGCCCCTGGCCAGGATATAAAGAAGATACAGCATCACCAGGACCAGCCCTGGCACCAGCGCCGCGGCAAAGAACTGGCCCACCGACAGCGCTTCGACCGAGAACTTGCCCTGCTCGTACTGGGCCTGCTGGTAGGCGTTCGACATCACGTCGGCGAGAATGATCAGCAGGGTCGAAGGCGGAATGATCTGGCCCAGCGTGCCCGCGGTGCAGACAATGCCCGACGCCACCCGCGGATCATAGCCCGCGCGCAGCATGGCCGGCAGGGCGATCATGCCCATCGCCACTACGGTCGCACCGACAATGCCGGTTGAGGCCGCCAGCAACGCCCCCACCAGCACAACCGATATGCCCAAACCGCCCTTCAGCTGACCGAACAGCCGACCCATGGTGTCCAGCAGCTCTTCCGCGATGCGGCTTTTCTCCAGGATAGCCCCCATCAGCACAAACAGCGGAATAGCGATCAGCACCTCGTTGCTCAGCAGGCCGAATGCGCGCTGACCAAGCGCTCCCAGCAATGAGACGTCCATCACCCCCAGTACCCAGCCGAGATATGCAAAGACCACCGCAACGCCGGCAATCGAGAAGGCGACCGGAAACCCCATAAGGATCGCCGCCATCAGCGCGGCGAACATGATCAGGTCAAGATAGGCGGTCATCAGGCGTCACTTTCGGCAATGAGGCGGATCAGCAGCGCCAGGGACTGCAGCATCACCAGCACGCAGAACGCCGGGATCAGCGATTTCAGCAGGAACACGGCCTCAATGCCGCCAACGGCCAGCGGGCCTTCGAGAATGGACCAGGAGTTGCGCACCGACGGCCAGGACCAGTAGAGCAGCGCTGCCATCGAGGGCAGCAGCAGAAACAGGTGACCGAAGATGTCGATGCGGCGCTGCGCCCTGCGGCTAAGGCCGGCATAGAACACGTCCACCCGCACGTGCTTATCCACCAGCAGCGTATAGCCCGCGGCCAGCATGAACAGGGCGGCGTGCATGTACAGCACGCTTTCCTGCGCAGCGATGGAGTTCACCCCGAACACATAGCGCCCGACCACGATGGCAAACTGCGCCAGCACCATGATCAGCGCCAGCCACCGCACCACATGCGCCAGTCCCCGGTTCACGCCGTCCAGCGCATCTGCAACCCGTTGCATTCTGCTCTCTCCCCATCAAAAAACCGGCGCCCGCTGCGGCGGGCGCCGGCTGTCCTTGCAGCCCTAGTAACCCATTACCGAGGCGCGGGCATTCATCTGTCCGTTATCAGCGTATGTCATGTAGCCGCCGACACTGTCACGGTAGGTCAGGAAGCTTTCGGTGATGCGGCGCACCAATTCATCCTCGTCCTCCTGCAACTCAGCAACGACCTCCTTGGCAGCGGCACCCATCGCCGCGATCACGTCTTCGGGGAACATCTTCACTTGCACGCCGTCCTCAGCGACCATCTTCTTCAGGGCCAGCGCATGCTTGGTGGTGTATTCAGTCCAAACCGGGTTGTAGAGGCTCTCGCAGGCCAGCGACACCACCTGCTGCAGGTCTTCCGGCAATTCGGCAAAGGCATTAGCGTTGACCCCGCATTCCTCAGCCGAGGACGGCTCGCCCACGCCGGGCCAGTAGTAGTTCTTGGCCACCTGGTAATAGCCAAGCGCGCTGTCGGTCCAGGGGCCGATGAATTCACCGGCATCCAGCGCGCCGGTCTGCAGCCCCTGGAACATCGCCGGACCGCTGGTGGCCTCTGCCGCCATCCCCAGCTTCGAGGCCATTTCCGAGGCCAGGCCGGTGGTGCGGAACTTCAGCCCCTTCAGGTCTTCCGCAGAGTTGATCTCGGTCTTGAACCAGCCGCCCCATTGCGGGCCGGAGTTGCCGCACAGGAAGGGCTTGATGCCAAAGCGGCCGTACATCTCGTCATAAAGCGCCTGGCCGCCGCCGTGGTACATCCAGCCGAACTGCTCATCCGCGCGCAGGCCGAACGGCTGCGAGCCGAACAGCAGGATGCCCTTGGACTTGGATCCCCAATAGGCCGGCACCGCGTGGTACAGCTCTGCGGTGCCTTCGGACACTGCATCGAACACGCCGCGGCCCGGCACCAGCTCGCCCGCAGCAAACAGCTTCACCTCGATCCGGCCGCCCGACAGGGTGGTGATCCGGTCGGCCAGCATCTGCGCCGCCACACCCGGCCCCGGCAGGTTTTTCGGCCAGGCCGTGACCATCTTCCACTGCATCTTGCCCTGGGCGATGGCCGGGCTGGCCAGCGTGGCCACTGCTGCGCCCATTACGCCGGCTTTCAAGAATGCGCGTCTTTCCATGTCTCCAGTCCTCCGTCTGTCGGTGCATCTGCAGCAGGCCGTTGGCGGCAGTGCAGACTCATTTTTTGTACGTGCTTTACATTAATATGTAGCTACATATTATTGTCAATCATGGTTGCGCGGTTCAGGTTCGCCTTTCCGCACAAAATGCAATATGGAGCGGCAAAGCGCATTTTCCCGTTTGGCCTGGGGAGGAGTAGTGACGGAAAAGCGACGGCATTCCTGGGTGACGATCCGGGACACCATCCGGGAGATGATCCTGAACTCCACCTACGGGCCGGGGGACAAGCTGCCGCGCGACGAGGAGTTTGCTGCCCGGTTTGGCTGCGCGCGCTCAACCGTTCACCGGGCGATGCGCGACCTGGCCCAGAGCGGGCTGGTGGAACGGCGCCGCAAGGGCGGCACCATGGTGCGGCGTGATCCGGTGACCCGCGCAACGCTCAATATCCCGATTACCCGGCTTGAGGTCGAGCAGAAGGGCAGCATTTACGGCTACCGGCTGATCCGGCAGTCAGTGCAGCAGTCCAGCCCGGCTATCATGGCCAACTTCGGCCTGCCGGAGGCCCGTCCGATGCTGCGGGTCGAAGCTTTGCACCTGTCTGACAGCCGCCCGTATATTTTCGAGGACCGGTGGATCTGCCTGGAAACCGTGCCTGAGATCACGTCAGTGGACCTGACACGCGAAAGCGCAAACGAATGGCTGGTACGCAACCGTCCCTACAGCCGGTGCGACCTGCGCCTTTATGCCCGCCCTGGCACAGCCAGCGACAGTGAAATCCTCCAAAGCCAGGCCGGCGATGCGCTGTTTGTGATGGAACGCACCACATGGATAGGCGACGCCCCGATTACCAGCCTCCGCGCTGTTGCCCATCCGGGCTATCAGCTGTTCACCCAGGGCTGACAGAGAGGAGCTGGCCGGTTCGCGGCAGCCTGGTTCGACCCGCCTGATTTTCCCGAAAGATGAGCGGGACAGCCTGTGTCTCTTTGAACTCTTTCTGCTGTTCTTTTCAGGCTGATCTCTGTCATCTTCCGGCCACAGCCCGGCCTTTCGCCTTATTGCTTCCATAGTGCTTCCAGCGCTCTTTCCCAAACGCAGACAGCCTCGCAGATGCTAGGCTTAGAACATTGAAAATTCTGTCGCTGATTTTTGACCGTCCTTGCAGATTTCACGCTGCTCCCGCTTGTTACAGACGATGCCATCTATCTTTCGGCACTCATGATCCTGGCTGCGATGTGGGCGGTTGCATTCAAAGACCGTGCAAAAGGAAGTTCAGCCGGAGGGACGCCCAGCAAACAAATGCAGGCTGATTGCCTCGCGCCGCTGTCTTTCATTGGAAGCACCTTAGATGGCGGCTTTGCGCTATTCGAGGCGTATGTAACATGCGCAAGCCGCGGGCTAACCAGTGACTGCAGTGGGTTCTCTGCCGACATCGGAGCCAACGCAGCATTTGGCCATCGGTTATCCGTGGACAAGGTGAGGACCGCCCCTTGCGAACCCGTAGTCGGATTTTGAAACTCGCCAAGAAAGTGGCGGAAGCGACGATTTTCATCGGCAGTCAAACAGACTGGTATTCCGCAGAACTGTCTTTGATCTACGTTCGTTCGATTGTGAAGGAAGATCGATCAAAGTCGTTTTCGAGACCGCCGACGGAACTTATTGAATTTAGAGATGCTTGGTTCGCACCGTCTCACGCCGCTAGCTTGCGACTATCACGCACCTTTTCCCAATGTGATGCGTATTTCGCCGGAAGATTCCCTTTGGAACGCCCAGTTTTGCGCAAAACTCGCGCGGATGAGTAGATACTAATACTGTAAAGCGCAGACGAAGAGACAACTGAGGAACTGCATCATGTACGTTTATCAATCCATTGCCCAATCCCTCTTCGACCATGGGCAAGGCACGATGTTCGGACTGATGGGGGATGCGAACCTGTTCATGGTTGATCATTACGTGCGCGAGGGTGGCGGCACCTTCGTGCCCGTGGCTTATGAGGGGAGTGCGGTTCTGATGGCGCTTGCCTACGGCCGGGTGGCAGGCCGGGTCGGAGTGGCCACCGTGACCCACGGACCGGCTCTGACAAATTGCGTCACTGCGTTGACCGAAGGCGCGCGGGGCCATGTGCCGATGGTGCTTTTGGCAGGTGACACCGCCGTGTCCAACCCGCACAATCTGCAGAATATCGATCAGCGCGAGACAGTAAAAGTGACCGGGGCTGGCTTCGAGCAGATGCGTTCACCTGAGACTGCCTCGTACGACGTGGCCCATGCGTTCTATCGCGCCCAGGTCGAGAAACGGCCCATTGTGTTGAACATGCCTGCCGATTTTATGTGGCAGGAGGTTGAGCACGCGGCCCATGTCTTCCCCGCCTTCAATGCCCCCTCGTATGTCCCTGCGGGCAATGACCTCGACGAGGCAGTGGGCATGATCGCCAGCGCAAAGCGTCCTATCATTCTGGCTGGCATCGGCGCAAAGGATTCAGTCGCGCAGATCATCGAACTTGCCGACCGGCTTGAGGCTCCGCTGGCCACCACGCTCAAGGCAAAGGGGATGTTCAGCGGCCACCCCTACAATATCGACATCTTCGGAACACTATCCACGCCCGCTGCCTACGAGGCGATTGGTAAGGCCGATTGTGTGGTCGCTTTTGGCACAAGCCTGCACCAGTTCACCACCGACAAGGGTGCGCTGATGAAAGGAAAGCGGGTGGTGCAGATCAACGACACAGTCACCGAGGTCTCCAAAAACTATCATCCCGATGCAGCGCTCGTGGCCGATGCAGGGCTGACCGCCAACAATATTGTCTGGTGGCTGAACGAGGCCGAAATCCCCGGCAGCGGTTTCACAGCCGAGCTGGACATGGAGGTTCTGACAGCTCACCCCAAGGGCAACCCCGACAAAGCAAAGCCCGGATACGTCAATTTTGAATTTGCGCTCGACCGGCTGGAAGAGGCCCTGCCCAAAAATCGATTTCTTACCACCGACGGCGGACGTTTCATGACCGAGGTCTGGTGCCGTTTATCGGTGCCCAACGCCGAAAGCTTCATAGCGACAACCAATTTCGGCTCAATAGGGCTGGGCCTGCAAGTCGCTATCGGCGCGGGCTTTGCCGTACCCGACCGCCCCGTCGTTCTCTTCACCGGCGATGGCGGCTTCATGATGGGTGGGATCAACGAGTTCAACACTGCAGTCCGAATGAAACAGGACTTGATCGTAATTGTGGCGAATGACAGCGCCTATGGCGCCGAGCATATCCAGTTCCTCGACCGCAAGATGGATCCAGGTCTGTCCATGTTCGATTGGCCCTCCTTTGCTGACGTGGCAACCGCTCTTGGCGGTCAGGGGGTGCAGGTCAATTCTACAGAAGACCTGGAGACAGCGATCCAGGCCATCGCAGTCCGGGACCGCCCGCTCTTGATCGAGCTGCGCCTCGACCCGAACGATGTACCGCGAATGAGGCTCTAACCTTTTGGCGCGTCGTGCACTCGGTTCGTCCACCCACAGAAATTTCACTCCTTCCGGGTTGTTTGACGGCTGATGAGGCTATTTTCCGGCCCTCTCTGGTCAGATCAGGCTGCCCCCAACAAGGGATTTGTTCGGTAGCATCGTGCCACCGAGATTGACGCCAACGAGCAGGCCTGCAACAGGTCAATGCAAGAATTGTGCTAAGCAGAGGGAACAGCCGGTCAGAGTCCGGTCTGCGGGCGTCCGTTCCACTATGCCCTGATAAGCTAAATACCTGCTGAAAGACAAATATGGCCCAAAGCCGACCTTCAACGGTCTCCTTCTAGGTTGCAGCCCAGCCCGTCAGACCGGGATTTCGCTGCGGCTGCAGCTCGAGCGGGT
>JBFOLS010000110.1:0-2142 GCA_040830225.1 Leisingera sp. | reverse complement strand
GGCCGTAGCACACTGTATAAGACGCACCGATCAGATCAGTGACGATGTATTTCTCCAGCATTGCCTGGCCCAGGGCGCTGGTCAGGTCCTCGAATACGGCGGCGTAACCGTCGTCGAGGTTTGAATGCACCAGCACCTCTGCTGGCTGCGCGGCGATCAGGCCAAGCGCCTTGACCGTGGCGGCCGTGGTTTCCACATCGTCAGAATAGCCGGGCAGGCGGAAGGTGAAATACTGGCCCAGGTTGCCGATCGCCGTAGCGCCGGCTGCCAGGGCCGAGCGGGTGTTCTCCAATGCTGCCGGAAAGCCCAGCATAAAATCCCCGAAATGCATTGCGGCAGGGGCAGCCTGGGTGAGGCGTGCAAAGTCCTCCTCGCTGTTCAGCAGGATGCCGGTGCCCCGTGTCTGCTCGCTGCGCTGTGCGCGGGGAAACCCCATGGACCAGTCCAGGCACATGCCAAAACGGTCGATCCTGGCACCGCGCGCGGCGCAGGCCTCGTAGACTGTAGCCGTGGCTTCTATCGAATGCGCCAGATCGCGAAAGCCCAGATGCGCGTGCTGCATGACCCGGCTCTCAGCCATCCTCAGGCGCTTGTACTCTGCTTCGCTGGCACAGCCGGTGGCGGCGTGAAAGGCGCTGCCTCCCACAGTTCAATGCCGGACCATGGCCTGTCCCTCCTGCAGCAGAGAGAGGCCGTCCGGCAGGCCGGGTTCCGGAAAAACATCCTTGCGTGTCAACCGGTTCGCTGTCTGCATGGGGGGCGGCCTGATGTGCAATGAATGACAGGGCAAGCCTAGCGGCAAGCCCTGGTCAGCGATACCGGTTTTTCAGTCAGGTCAAACAGTACTGGGACCTGCCTGTCCCGGCGGTTTGAACAACCCGGTTCCCGGTGCAATCATTCCGTGCGGCACCAGGTCCGCAATGGCTTCGGTCTTGAATTCCGGCCGGTCAAACCTGTGACCGCGCAGCAGCCGGAACAATAGCCTGCGGCGCAACGCCAATTCTTCCTGCTCCAATGCATCCAGCATGGCGCACCCCCTTTCTTGTCACCCGCAGCCATGGTGGCGGTGAAGAGCAAACGAAAGGTTTATCCGGGGTGCGGGAAGTTCCTAAAACTTAAGGAAGCTTCTCAAGCTGTTAATCGCAAAAGAAAAAGGCCGCCCAGGCAGGCGGCCTTTTCCGTGTCTTAACAATCCGGTAGGATCAGTTGGTTTCTTCGCCAGCGGCTTCGGCTGCCGGAGCTTCGTCGTCGTCAGACGCAGCAGAGCCGATATCGTCGAACAGTTCGGCGATCTCGTATTCAGCAGCGGCTTCCTCTTCGGCGGCCAGCTCCTGGATCGATTTGCCGGATGCCTGCAGCTCGGCTTCTTCTTGCGAGCGGGCCACATTCATCTTGATTTCGACTTCGACTTCCGGGTGCAGCTTCACGGCGACCGAGTGCAGGCCCAGTTCCTTGATCGGAGCGATCAGGGCGACCTGTTTCTTGTCTACGGTGAAACCGTCCGCGGTTGCGGCGTCAGCAGCGTCGCGCGGGGTGACCGAGCCGTACAGCGCGCCCGCGTCCGATGCGGAGCGAATCACGATGAACTGCTGGCCGTCCAGCTTCTCTGCCAGAGCCTCGGCCTCTTTCTTGGTTTCCAGGTTGCGCGCTTCCAGCTGCGCTTTCTGGGCCTCAAAAGCGGCGATGTTGGTTTCCGACGCGGTTTTTGCCTTGCCCTGCGGCAGCAGGAAGTTGCGGGCGTAACCGGGCTTCACGTCAACGACGTCGCCCATCTGGCCCAGCTTTGCAACGCGCTCAAGAAGGATAACTTGCATCTGCTGATCTCCTTACTTCACGGCGTAGGGCAGCAGGGCGAGGAAGCGGGCGCGCTTGATAGCACGGGCCAGCTCACGCTGCTTCTTGGCCGAAACGGCGGTGATGCGCGAAGGCACGATCTTGCCGCGCTCAGAGATGTAGCGCTGCAGCAGGCGGGGGTCTTTTTAGTCGATCTTCGGCGCGTTGTCGCCCGGGAACGGGCAAACCTTGCGGCGGCGGGAAAACGGGCTGGCTGGCCTGATTTAGTGTCCTTTTCTCAAGCGGTGATCAGCGGCGCTCGCGTACGCCGCCGCGTTCGGCGCGCCTTTTCCTCTTGATCGCAGGGCC
>JBFOLS010000109.1:0-7512 GCA_040830225.1 Leisingera sp. | reverse complement strand
GGAATTCACCACGTGTCAGCCCTTTACCTTGCGCGTTTGAAGCCAGCCTAGCCTGCCCGGCCCGGCTTGGCCACCTGATAGCAAGCACACGCGCCCGGGCCAAAGCCTGCTCACCGCATCCGGCAGAGTTCCGCTCACCCGCCGCGCGCGCAGCAGCAGCCTCGCACGAAGCGCGCAACAAGCCCGCTCTTTCATCTTTCCCGAAATACTCTCGCCGAAGGCCCTGCGCCCATTGGCGCAGATCCGCTACACCGGCACCAGCAGCCCGTTCTCCAGCTTGACCTGCCGGTCCATCCGCGCTGCCAGATCCAGGTTGTGGGTGGCGATCAGCGCCGACATTCCGGTGCCGCGCACCAGCTCCATCAGCGCCGCAAAAACCTGGTCCGAGGTGCCGGGGTCCAAGTTGCCGGTCGGCTCATCGGCCAGCAGCACCCGCGGCGCATTGGCCAGCGCCCGGCAAAAGGCCACCCGCTGCTGCTCGCCGCCCGACAACGCCGCCGGGCGGTGGTCCGCGCGGCCGGCCAGCCCGACCGTGCTCAGCAAATCAGCCGCCCGCGCCGCCGCGGCTTTCTGCGAGGTGCCGTTTGCCAGCTGCGGCAGCACGATGTTCTCCAGCGCGGTGAACTCGGGCAGCAGGTGGTGGAACTGATAGACAAAGCCCACCTCCTGGCGCCTTACCCGGGTGCGGCGGCGGTCGCCCTTGCGGGTGATGTCTTCGCCTGCAACCCGCACCTCACCGCCGTCCGGCGTGTCCAGCAGGCCTGCGATATGCAGCAGGGTCGATTTGCCCGCGCCCGAGGGCGCCACCAGCGCCACAACCTCGCCCGCCTGCAGGGTAAGGTCTGTACCGCGCAGCACATCCACTTGGCCCGGAGTCCCCTGCAAATAGGATTTGGTGATCCCTTTCAGCTCCAGCGTGATCTCACTCATAGCGCAGCGCCTCCACCGGATTGAGCCGCGCCGCGCGGCGGGCCGGGAAAATGGTCACAAAGAAGGACAGCCCCAGCGACAGGGCAATGGCCGAGAGCACATCCGCTAGTTTCAGCTCAGCAGGCAGCGCATAGATGCCGCGGATCGACGGGTCCCAGACGCCGCCGCCCATCAGGTAGTTCACGAAGGAAAAGATCGGATCGATGTACAGCGCAAACAGGCAGCCCAGCACCACGCCGCAGACGGTGCCGAGTACCCCGGTAAAAGCGCCGCAGATGAAGAACACCCGCATGACGGATCCTTCGCTGAGGCCGATGGTGCGCAGGATGCCGATGTCGCGGCCCTTGTTTTTGACCAGCATGATCAAGCCGGAGACGATGTTCATCGCCGCGATCAGCACCAGGATCGACAGGATGATGAACATCACGTTGTCCTCGACCTCCAGCGCGCGCAGGAAACCGCCCGAAGCGTCGCGCCAGGTCCAGACCCCTGCGGTGCCGCCAACCGTCTGCAGAATGGCAATCGACATCGCATCGACGTTTTCCGGGTCCTCAACCATCACCTCGATCTCATCCGCCACGCCTTCGCGGTTGAAGAAGCTCTGCGCCTCGGCAAACGGCAGGTAGACACGGGTGCGGTCGATGTCCCAGCGCCCGGCGGTGAAGATATAGACCACCTCATAGGCGTTCACACGCGGGCTGGTGCCAAAGGCGGTTTTGACCCCGTTGGGCGAGATCAGCTTGATCTTGTCGCCGACGCTCACGCCCAGCTCACGGGCCACGCCGGAGCCGATGGCCAGCCCCTCTCCGAACCGGGAAAGATCGCCGGTGGCCTCTTCGCTGCCGGCCACGCCGGGGATACCCTGGATATCTTCGGCCGAGATCCCGAACACCTGCACGCCCGCGTTGCGCTGGCGGCGGTTGGCCATCACCTGCCCTTTGACCAGGGGCGCGGCCCGGATGACGCCGGGCACCGCCGCCACCTGATCCGCCAGGGCCTGGTAGTCTTTCAGCGTGCGGTCCACCGCGCCGGCCTCATTCACCTGTCCATACGAATAGACGGTGATATGGGCATTGGCGCCCAGAATGGTGCTGACAAATTCCGACCGGAAGCCCGAGCGCACCGCCAGGGTGGCGATCAACGCAAACACCGCCAGGGTAATACCGATGAGGCTGATCCAGGTCATCACCGAAACCCCGCCTTCGGCCTTGCGGGCGCGCAAATAGCGCCAGGCGATGATCCATTCGAAACGTGAAAACGGCGGAGGTGTCGTGGCCATAAGCGGTCCTGCCCGGAAATTTTGCGCTAACCTGTGCCGGCGCGCGGCCGGGGTCAAGGCAGAGGGGTGTTTTTCTGCGCGAACCGCCGCCGCTGTGCGTCAGGTCTTCTGCAATAGGACTTGCAAGAGGCTCGGAAACTCCTGGGCCCGCCTCCTATTCCGCCAGCAGAGCCGCTGCCGGGGTGCGCAGCGCTTCCCCCAGCGCCCGCGAGTCCGCGGCCTCCAGATGATAGCCGTCCGCCGCCGAAGCGCGCGCCACCTGCGCTGCATCGAAGAAGCCGCATTCCAGACGGGCCGCCAGCGGTTCGATCACCGCAGCAAGCCCCTCGGACTGCGTGACTTTCTGCGCGGTAATGTCCGGGTCGGCGCACAGACTCATCGGCGGCGGCGAGACCAGCAGGATCTGCGGCGTCACCGGTTCCGGCAGCCGCCAGGGGTGATGGCGGATGATCTCCACCAGCCGTTCCAGCCCGTCACGGATCAGGTGGCTGGCATGGCCTTCATAAACATCGTTGGTGCCCAGCATGATCACCGCCAGGTCCAGCGGCGCATGGCTGTGCAGCAGCACCGGCAGCACCGCATCGCCGCGCATTTCAACACAGGCCGAATTGCGTGCATGCACAGTTGTGCGGCCGCGCAAACCTTCGGCAAAGACAACCGCGTCCTGCAGCCCCCCGCCCAGCGCCACCGGCCAGCGGTCATGATAGGGATGCCGCCCGCCGCTGCGGGGGTCGCTGCCCCAGGTGAGGCTGTCGCCAAAGGCCAGTACTTGTTTCATGCCGTCTCCTCCTGACCGGCACCCTGCCGGCACGGCCCCCGGCTGGCAAGAAAAAAGGGAGCCACCCGGCCCCCTTTTTCAAGATTTTTCAGCCTGTTGCGCGCCGGGGCTCAGAAGCCGCGGCCGGTCGGGTGCTTTTCATAAACCGCCACAACTTTCTTCACCGCCTCTTCCGGGCTCAGCTCTTCGCTTTCGCCGGTGCGGCGCGAGGTCAGCTCGACCACGCCGTTCTTCAACCCGCGCGGGCCGACGGTGATGCGCCAGGGCAGGCCAATGAGGTCCATGGTGGCGAACTTGCCGCCTGCACGTTCATTACGGTCATCATAAAGCGGGTCCAGGCCGGCAGCGGTCAGCGCCGCGTACAGCTGGTTGCAGGCCGCGTCTGCTTCGTCGTCGCCCTGCTTGAGGTTGACGATACCGCAGTGGAACGGGGTCACGCCCTCGGGCCAGATGATGCCCTTGTCGTCGTGGCTGGCCTCGATGATGGCGCCCAGCAGGCGCGAGACGCCAATCCCGTGCGAGCCCATGTGAACCGGCACGTTCTTGCCGTCGGGGCCTTGAACGGTGGCGCCCATGGCGTCGGAATACTTGGTGCCGAAGTAGAAGATCTGGCCGACCTCGATGCCGCGCGCCACCCGGCGGCGCTCCTCGGGGATCTGGTTGAACAAGGCTTCGTCGTGGGTCTCGTCGGTGCGGGCGTATTTGGAGGTGAACTCCTCCAGCACGCCTTGGCACTGCTCGACACTGTCATAGTCGATCTCACGGTCGCCGAAGGTCAGATCGGTGACGGCGCTGTCATAGAAGACCTCGGACTCGCCAGTGTCGGCCAGCACCAGGAATTCATGGGTGTCATCGCCGCCGATCGGGCCGGCGTCGGCGCGCATCGGGATCGCCTGCAGGCCCATGCGCTCATAGGTGCGCAGGTAGCTGACCAGGTGGCGGTTGTAGGCATGCAGCGCATCTTCCTTGGTCAGGTCGAAGTTGTAGCCGTCCTTCATGTAGAATTCGCGGCCGCGCATCACGCCAAAGCGCGGGCGGATCTCGTCGCGGAACTTCCACTGGATCTGGTACATGGTCAGCGGCAGGGCCTTGAAGCTGCTGACATGGGCGCGGAAGATGTCGGTGATCAGCTCTTCGGCGGTGGGGGTGAACAGCATGTCGCGGTCATGCCGGTCCTTCACCCGCAGCATTTCCTGGCCGTAGGCCTCATAGCGGCCCGACTCGCGCCACAGGTCGGCGGACTGCATGGTCGGCATCTGCATCGGGATGTGGCCCGCGCGGATCTGCTCGTCATGGACGATGCTTTCGATCTTCTTCAGCACCTTGAAGCCCAAGGGCAGCCAGGAATAGATCCCGGCGGCGGATTGCTTGATCATCCCGGCGCGCAGCATCAGCCGGTGGCTGACGATCTGGGCTTCCGAGGGGTTCTCTTTCAGAACCGGCAGAAAATAGCGGGACAGGCGCATCTTGGCTCCATCGGTGATGTGGGTTCGAGTTCCCGCCCGGTTTAGTGGGTGATGGGAGTGCGGGCAAGAGCGGAGGTGGACCAGAAAGAGCGGCTGAAACATTGGCCAGGGCAGCAATCGCACGAAAGCACAGACCAAGCCTTTGCAGCTTTGCTGAAACACGCGATAGCATTCAGGACGAAGGACAGTTTAAGTTGGGTAAATAGAACTATGCTGGGTTTCCAACACAGTGGAGTGATGATTGCAGGCTCAATGCTGGGAACATATGTTCTGCTGCTTATTGTCTCAAAGAAGTACCGAAATGATACCGTTCGAATGCTCAGATTGGAAAAATCGTCTCTAAGGGTGGCAATAGAAAACCTTTTTGCCATTCTAGTCCACATCCTTTCTTTGGCAGCCCCGGTTTATCATTTGGGATTTTGATGACTGCACGCCTGGGTGCGCTTCGAATGTTCTTTCCAAGCCGCGGTCTATCATCAAACAAGACCCGCGCCTGATTTTGGGAGGGCGCAAATGCGCCCGCAACTTGTTATAGAACACAACTGCGGCGGCCCGGTCAGGCCGCCGTTGTCTTTTAAAGAGGTTGCTTCAGTCCGGCGCAACGCTGCAATCGATCGGCTCGACATCCCCTTCCGGAAGCCCAAGCCGTTTCAGGAAAGGCGCCCCCAGCAGATGGCCGACCTCAATCGCGTGCAGCCCCTGGCCGCCTTCCGACAAGGGCCCATGCTCCTCCTTGGAGACATTGCCGACACCGCGCCGTCCGCCCTCGCCCGGGTCAGGTGTGAAAAAACCATGCGCCGAAGAGTGTTTCCCCATAACACCATTCTGGCCCATGTGCGCAGCCAGTTCCCCCCAGCATCTGTTTATTTTTGCTTCAGGTGCAGCCAATGCAGAAGTGGTAGCAAAAGCGAATACCGCAGCAGCCGAAAGTAATACCCGTTTCAATTTACCCTCCATCTCAATTTAATTTCCCGTCGAGGCACAAAAATATCAGCTTATGCGGTGCCTCCGCATCACTCATTAAAGGGGGACAGCGGTGCCATTTCCTCACTAAAATGCGTTAGGGCCAGGATCTGGGAACTGCTGCCGGGGCCGGCCGGGTTTCCACGGACAGTAGAAATTGTCCCCCGTTCCCCCTACCCTTGTCTCATGGGACAAATGGTGCAGCAGAAGCAAAGCGCGGTTCTCGCGGCGGATATCGTCGGCTACACGCGGCTGATGCACCAGAATGAGGAGGCCACGCTGGCGGACCTCAAGTCGCTGCGCAGCACCGTTTTCAACCCCGAGGTGGAAGGCTGCCGCGGCGCGGTGATCAAAAGCATGGGCGACGGCTGGCTGGTCGCCTTTGACGCGGTGACCGATGCCATCACCTGTGCCCGCTCGATCCAGCGGGCCCTGCGCGGCCACCCCCGGTTCCGGCTGCGGATCGGTGTGCATTTCGGGTCCGTCACCATTGAAGACGAAGATATCTTCGGCGATGCCGTGAACCTCGCTTCGCGGCTGCAGGATGCGGCCGAGGCCGGCGGCATCCTGCTGTCGGAACAGGCCATCCGCGAGGCCGGGCCGGATCTGGCAATGGCCTTCTCCAATCAGGGGCCGCAGCGGTTCAAGAACATTGATGAGGCCATCACTGTCTTCCGCTGGAACCCGGCCCGGGCTGGCAGCGGCGGCACCGGGCAGCCGCTGGAGCCGCCCGCCATTGCCGTGCTGCCGTTTGACAACCTGTCCACCGATCCCGAGGGGGAAATCCTTTCAGACGGGCTCAGCGAGGACATCATCACCACGCTGTCAAAAATCCCGCAGCTCAAGGTGATCGCGCGCAATTCGACCTTTACCTACAAGGGCCAGCCGGTGGATATCCGCAAGGTGGGCAAGGAGCAGTCGGCGGATTACGTGCTGGAGGGCAGCATCCGCAAGGCCGGAACCCGTCTGCGTATCACCGCGCAGCTGATCGACACCAACAGCGGCCACCATGTCTGGGCCGACCGCTATGACCGGGATCTGGACGACATCTTTGAGCTGCAGGACGAGATTTCCCTGCGGGTGGCCACTGAACTGCAGGTGGAATTGCTGGAGGGCGAGATGGCCCGGCTCAAGGGCAGCGGCACCCGCGACCTGCGCGCCTGGTACCAGCAGGTCCGCGCCTTTGCCTGCACCCGCGAGATCAGCAAGCCGAGCATTGCCGAGGCCGAGCGCTATGCGCTGGAAGCCCACCGGCTGGACCCCGGCTATGCCGCGCCGCTGTGCACCCTGGGCTTCGTCAAAACGGTTGAATCCCGGCAGCGGTTCACAGACACGCCGGAACTGTCGGCCCGCCAGGCCCGCGATTATGCGCATAAGGCGCTGGAACTGGATCCGCACAGTGCCGACGCATACGCGATACTCGGGTTCGTCCACGCGCTCGAAGGCCATCACGACCTGGCCATCGATGAATTCCACACGGCTTTATCGCTGAACCCGAACCACGCTGATGTTGCGATGCGGCTCTCTATCACCCTGTCGTTCGCGGGCCGGGCCGAGGAGGCCATACACTACGCCCAGCGCTCGATCCTGCTCAGCCCGCGGTATCCCGGCTTTTACGCCGGCATTCTCGGTATGGCGCACCGGCTGGCCGGCAACTACATGGAGGCCATCGATGCCTTCCAGGACTACAGCCGCCGCACTCCCGGCTTCGGGCATTTGGATCTGGCGCTGACCTATGCGCAGCTCGGCGATTTCGACACCGCCGCGCAGGAAGCGCAGCTGGCTCTGAAAGCCAAGCCGGATTTCACTATCAGCCGTTGGGCGATGACCCAGATCTACGCCGACCCTGCGCAGCTGGAGCATGAAAAGGAGTTGCTGCGGCGGGCAGGCTTTCCCGATTGACCCCCGCAGGGCAAGGCCGGGCATCCGGCGTAATATAGCGGGCTTCGGGCGTCCAAACGCCCCCCGCCCGGTGCCGGTAAAATTTTTGCCGCTCCGGGCGCCACCCCAGCCACCGACAGGAGCACAAGATGAGCACCAACAGCGTGAAAGGGAAACCTGGTGAAACCGCCCCCCCTTTGAGCACCCACCAGCCG
>JBFOLS010000108.1:0-3676 GCA_040830225.1 Leisingera sp. | reverse complement strand
GTTCACGGGCTGGCCGCCTGCGGCAGCAACGGCCACCGGCGGATCACTCTTCAATTCGACAGGCCGGTGGACGTGGTCCAGTTCGACAGTTTCTCTTCCTGGCGCCATAGAGTAACTGCGGTCATCGATGCCGGTGACCGCTCACCGCAAAAGACCTCCAACGGCCAGCCGCATCTGGTCGTCGCCTCCCGGCCCTAGGTAAGAACGCCTGCCTGCCGCTTCTTTCTGGTTCTAAATAACTCCGGGGTGAATGCGCGCCTGCGCGCAGAGCGGCAGCGCCCCTGCTCCTCTGCCAAAGAAAACCCCCGCAGGATGGTCCTGCGGGGGTTTTTTGTTTCACACTGTCACCCGTCCGGGTTTCAGTCTTTGCCTTTGTGGGGTGCCCACAGACGCTTGTTGGTCAGGTACAGCAGAACCGACAGCAGGGTCAGGAACAGCACGCCGACAAAACCGGCTTGCTTGCGGGCCATCATCTTGGGTTCGGCGGTCCACATCAGGAAGGCCGCGACGTCCTGCGACATGGATTCCACGTCGTTGGCGTGGCCATCGGCGAACTCAACCTGCTCATCCGACATCGGCGGCGCCATCGAGATCCAGCCGCCCGGGAAGGCGGTGTTCTCGTAGAAGATGGTGCCGGCCTCTTCCTTTTCCTCACCGGTGTAGCCCGCCAGCAGCGAGGCGATGTACTCGGCGCCGCCCATGCCTTTGACCAGCTGGTTGATGCCCAGACCGTAGGGGCCGTGGAAACCCGCACGTGCCTTGGCCATCATGCTGAGGTCAGGGGCACCTGCATTGTTGTTCTCCGGGAAGAAGTCGACCGGCTTGGCCGGGCGATCCTCATCCAGTTCCGGATCATAGACGCTGAAGTTGTCAGCCGCGTAGGCACGCACCTGATCTTCGGGCATCTGCGGTCCGCCTTCGTCGGACAGGGTGCGGATCGGCACCAGCTTCAGCCCGTGGCAGGCTGCGCAGACTTCGGTGTAGATCTGCAGGCCGCGCTGCAGCTGGTTGCGGTCGTAGGTGCCGAACGGGCCTTCGAATGAGAAGGCGTAGTCGGTGATATGCTGGTCGCCGCCGCCTGCTGCGAAAGACGCAGCAGGGATCAGGGCCAGAGCGAAGGCGGCACCGGTTGCCAGTTTCTTGAACATTGCTAGGTGTTCCTTCTTCTTACTCGGCGGGAGTGGCTTCAGCAGAAGACTTCTTGCCGTAGTGGGCTTCGAAATCCTCTTCGATGGTGGCGGGCTGCGCGGTCGGCTTCTCGATCACGCCCAGCAGCGGCAGGATCACGAAGAAGTAGCCGAACCAGTAGGCCGATGCGATCAGCGAGAACGATGCATAGGGCTCTTCCGCCGGCATCGCGCCCAGCCACATCAGGGCAAAGAAGTCGACAACCAGCAGTGCGAACCACCACTTGAACATCGGACGGTAGCGGCCCGAACGGACGCGCGAGGTGTCCAGCCAGGGCGCCAGCGCCATCGCCAGGATCGCGCCGAACATGGCGATCACGCCGAAGAACTTCGCGTCCACGATGCCGCCGGTGATGAAGGAGGCGAACTGCACGACCCAGACTTCCGAGGTGAAGGCACGCAGGATCGCGTAGAACGGCAGGAAGTACCATTCCGGAACGATGTGCGCCGGTGTCACCAGCGGGTTGGCTTCGATGTAGTTGTCCGGGTGGCCCAGGTAGTTCGGCATGAAGCCGACGATGGCCCAGAAGATCACCAGCACAACGGCCAGGCCCAGGAAGTCCTTGATCACGAAGTACGGCCAGAACGGCAGGGTGTCTTTCTCGGCTTCGGCTTTCGAGCCTTTGCGGACGTCCACGCCGGTCGGGTTGTTGTTGCCGGTGGTGTGGAAGGCCCAGATGTGCACGATCACCAGTGCTGCGATCACGAAGGGCAGCAGGTAGTGCAGCGAGAAGAAGCGGTTCAGGGTGGCGTTGTCCACAGCCGGTCCGCCCAGCAGCCAGGTCTGAATGGCTTCGCCGATGAACGGGATCGCGCCGAACAGGCCGGTGATAACGGTGGCACCCCAGAAGGACATCTGGCCCCAGGGCAGCACGTAGCCCATGAAGGCGGTGCCCATCATCATCAGGTAGATCAGCATGCCGATGATCCAGGTGACTTCGCGGGGCGCCTTATAGGAGCCGTAGTAAAGGCCGCGGAAGATATGGATGTAAACGGCAACAAAGAACAGCGACGCGCCGTTCATATGCAGGTAACGCAGCATGTGGCCGCCGTTCACGTCGCGCATGATGTGCTCGACGGATGCGAATGCCAGGTCAACATGCGGGGTGTAATGCATCACCAGGACGATGCCGGTGACGATTTGCAGCGCCAGGCAGAACGCCAGGACGATGCCCCAGATCCACCACCAGTTCAGGTTCTTGGGGGTGGGGATCATGATGGTGTCATAGATCAGGCCGACGATGGGCAGGCGGCTGTGCAGCCACTTTTCTGCGCCTGTCTTCGGCTCGTAATGGTCGTGCGGAATACCGGACATGAGCGCGTTTCCTTATCCCAGCTTGATGGTGTTGGCGTCGGTGAACTCAGCCACCGGCACGTGCAGGTTCTCAGGCGCCGGGCCCTTGCGGATACGGCCGGACGTGTCGTAGTGCGACCCGTGGCACGGGCAGAACCAGCCGTTGAATTCGCCGGCGCCGTCGCCCAGCGGCACACAGCCCAGATGGGTGCACACACCCATCATCACCAGCCATTCGCCGGCTTCGTCCATGGTGCGGTTGACGTCAGCCGCGTCGGTTCCCGGCTTGTTCGGGTTTTCCGACCGCGGGTCGATCAGTTCGGACATCTCCACGGCACGGGCAGTGTCGATCTCTTCCTGGGTGCGGCGGCGGATGAACACCGGCTTGCCCAGGAACATGACCGAGATCTGCGTGCCAACTTCCACGCCGCTGACATCGACCAGGATCGAGGACAGCGCTTTCACGTCGGCGGAGGGGTTCATCTGGTTGACCAGGGGCCATACGGCGGCACCCGCGGTCACTGCCCCGGCGCCGGCAGTGGCGTAGTAGAGGAAATCTCTCCGGGTTCCTTCGTGGTCTTCTGCGTGGGACACGAGGTTTTCTCCAATTCCAGCGCCCGTTTAGGGCAAACATGCGCATGCACCGCGATCGCTCGCAGTGACTCAGGCGCGTGTCTAGCGGGGAGAAGGGCTTTCGTCCAGCGCTCATAGGCGCGCAGAAAGCCGCAGGACCGGATTTCTGTTACGTCTGTGTGACAGTGCCACACCCATCTGCGTGCGGCACCGGTCTATTTCAAGGGGCAGGCCTCAGCCCGCCGGCGGTTTTGTGGCCTGCATCGAGGGGCGCGATTCGAATTCCGCAAACCAATCCGCCAGTGCTTCATTGCCTTGGCGCCAGCCGGCATCCGGATGCCGGAAATCCACATAAGCCAGCGCACAGGCCACCGCGATCTGGCCAATATCCAGCGGCCCCCGCAGGTGGCTCATCCAGCGTGCGTTCAGCGCTGCGCAGCCGCCCAGGACCTTGCTGCGCTGCGCATCAAGCCATTCATCCCATTGTTTCTCCGCCGGGCGCAGGCGTTTTTCGTAAGACATCAGCACCGCGGCATCCATGATTCCGTCGGCCGTGGCCTCCAGCACCTTGCTGTCCCAGCCGCCGCCGTAAAGCCGCCCGCCCGCGCGCTCGTCCAGAAAG
>JBFOLS010000107.1:0-2740 GCA_040830225.1 Leisingera sp. | reverse complement strand
TGCGCGGCAACTGCACCTTTGGCATGTTCTCCAACTACCCGGAGAATGTGGACGACGCCCTGCGCCAGCGGGCGGGTGCGCGCTTCCTGGTCGACGGACCGCAGACGCGGGAGGATTACATCGACATTCTGCCCCTGCTGATGGGCAAGAACCATGCCATTCCGCAGGGGGATCATGACCTTTACGGCGCGCAGGAGATCAAGAAGGCCGTCGCCCGGTCCTTCGAGGCCCACAACCGCCCGCAGGAGCCGGGGCTGGCGGAGGTCTTTGGCCGGGTGCATGACCAGATTGGCGAGTTGGACGATCTGGCCAAGCTCGGTACCTATCTGAAGGCCATTCAGCAGGCGGATGAACGCTTTACCGGGCGTGCCATCAAGAACATCACCGATGCGGTCAAGGTGCGGGCGATGGATTTCGAGCTGCCGGATGAATGGATGGAGAACCCGGAGCTGTTCCTGTTCAAGGACTACGGCACCAAATCCGCGATGATTGCCGAGCTGCGGGTGCCCATCACGGTCGACATGGTGGTGCAGGAGATCAACCGCTATGCCGACTCTGAGTTCCGCTATGCCGACAAGTCGGATGAGGTGGCGATTGAGAACATGGTGCGCGATTTCGGGCGGCAGGAAGAAGCCAAACGGCGGTATCTGGAGGGGCAGGGGTGATGGGCCCGCTGGTCCTGATACTGGTGTTTGGCGCGCTGCTGAGCGGCTGGTGCGGCTTAGCTGTGGCGCGCCGTGGCGGCCCGCTGGGCAGGTCTTTGCTGCATCTGGCGCTTTTGCTGTTTGCCTTGAGCTATGTTTTTGGCGCGCTGCTCAGAATTTGGATGACAGGAGCATCCGTTTTGGACGGCGACTCTCTGCTGCATGCCTTTGGGCCTGGCGGGATGCCGGACGAGTTTCTTACATTTGCACTGGTGTGCCTCGTGCCATCGGCAGTGGTTGTTGTGCCAGTCTTTTTCCTCAAACGGAAGCGACGGAAGAGCGATTTCGTAGGGGGAAAAGCCTGATGCGTGTAGTTCGCCACAAAAGGGCAGAGCCTGTCCGCGGGCGGAAGCATAGCGCCCACCCAGGGGGGCGGACGGGCGCTGCCCGAGCCGCAAGCGCCTCGGGCGGGGAGATCGCGGAGAGCGTCGCTCAATCTCAGAATGGGTTGCGAAGCTGCGGGCATTTGCAGAATGAAATTATAGGCGAGGAGCTTTGAAGTGCTGGCTCTGATGTCGTTGGCAGTCGTAATGACTGCGCTGGCTTGGAGATCACCAAGGAGGGCCGATCGGCCTTCCGAAACAAAACCTGCTCGTGTTTGGAAACAAGTGGGTTGGCTTGTCGCAGTCTCTGTTCTCTTGAGCTTTTCAGTTTACGTGATGACCTCAATCGTGCAGTCGGCTCGTGTTTACCCGAGTGCTCTTGAAGGAATCATATCTCAATTGGAGGCATGGCATTCGTTTCCTGCGAACTTGCTTTATGTCCCCGTGAACCTTCACCTGCTTGTTTCAGTACTATGGATGCCGGTATTTTTCTTTTCTAAGTGGCAGTTCAAACGGAAATCGGAGGCCGCCCAATGAAACGCCTCATTCAGCATGGCCTGATGTTCGGCAATCTCTTCCATGTGGCCTCGCCCGCGTTGGTGGAGCGGTATAACCGTGCGCTGAAGCATCTGACCGGCAAGATCACATCCCTCACGGATTTCCACGTCGATATCTCGGGCTTTTCGCCGGAAATCGGCGATGAGCTGGGGGATGATCACTATCTGAACCATGCGGGTGTGAACCGGCAGTTCATTCTCCTCAGCACCGAGCAGAAGCACTGCCCGCTGTTGCATGTGAAATTCTCCACCAGCCGGGACATTCTGCGCCGGTTTATTGAGGTCAACGAGCGCCAGCTCTTTGCCCTGACGGCGACCGATGCGGTGGCGGGGGAGCTGGTGAATTCGGTGTTTGAGGTTTCCACCCCCGCCAAACTGTTCGACATTCAGCAGGTGCGGATTGAGGCGGATACCACCAAGGGCACGCTGCGCCATGCGGATCACCTGGCGGAGCTGGTGGAGCAGTTCAAAACGCATGAGGATGCCTGGTTTGATGATGCCCTGATTGCCCAGATGATCCAGACGGCGGAAAAGACCGGCGATGTGACCCGCAATCCGGTGCATCTGGAGCATGAGGTTTTTGAGCAGTCGAACTTCTGGACCGCGCATTTCGGCGGCATGTATGTGTTTCAGGGCGTCGAGCATCCGGCGGTGATTTCCAGCGGCGAGAAGCCCGACGGGGTGCCCTTGGACCGGGTGTTTGACTTGGAGCAGCGCAATGCAATTGCCAAGTTTCTGGATCTGAATGGCTTGGCTGAGCCGGTGATCCGGGCCCGCGGCGTCGATGGCGCGGCGATCCTGCGGCAGAAGATGGGGTTCCTGGCCGTCTCGGTGCTGACAGAAACGGGGCGGGACCTGTCGGGTCTGTCACGGTCGGATCTGCGGCGGCTGGCGGCGCGCCATGCGGATGAGCTGCCGGAGGAGTTCGAGGGGCTCTCTGCACTGGTGCGCTGGGCCGAGGGCGGCGGCAAATGGCCGAAGATCCGCTCGGACCACCCGGCCTATTTCTATTCCCTGCGGGCGGCGGATACGCCGGAGCGGGATCTGGTCAATATGCTGCTGGCGGAACTCTGCCCGCATGACTTCCGCCAGTTGTTCATCTGCCACAAGGAGCTGTTTTACAGCCAATACCGCGGCTGGCCGGAAACCAAGAGAT
>JBFOLS010000106.1:0-4201 GCA_040830225.1 Leisingera sp. | reverse complement strand
CCCCCGCCGCATGCGGACAGCGCGGACGCTGCCGCGAGCCCTAGCCAAAAGCGCCTCATCTGCCTGTACCTCAATATGTTTTATCGTTTTGCGCTACCTTCGGCCGGGGCGGCGCTCTTGTCAATTGAACCGTAAGGATTTGGGCGCAACCGTGGCGGATACGCTACCTGTATGTAGTTTGCGGTGGTGCGGGTGGCGGTACATGTAGTATTCTGGGGTGGCGCAAAGGCGATATTTGCGCTTGGCGCCCGGCACCGCAGGGGGTATGCCGGAGCGTGAATTTCCGCGGCAGGACAGGGGGAATAATCCGTGCAGCAGTACCTGGATCAGCTACAGCATATTCTGGATCACGGGGAGCCGTCCGGCGACCGCACCGGCACCGGGACGCTCAGCTGTTTCGGGATGCAGGCGCGCTACAGCCTGGCCGAGGGCTTTCCGCTAGTGACCACCAAGAAACTGCATCTGCGCTCGATCATCCATGAGCTGCTGTGGTTTCTGTCGGGTGATACCAACATCCGCTACCTGAAGGAAAACGGCGTCTCGATCTGGGACGAATGGGCGGATGAGAACGGCGATCTGGGGCCGGTCTACGGGCATCAGTGGCGCAAGTTCCCGCGGTTGGAGCTGGCGGAGGGCACCACGGGGGATGAACCGCTGTACCGCGCAGGCTCCGTTGACCAGATCACGGATCTGGTGGAGATGATCCGCAAGAGCCCGGACAGCCGCCGCCTGCTGGTGTCGGCCTGGAACCCGGGAGACGTGCCGGATATGGCACTGCCGCCGTGCCACACGCTGTGGCAGGTGCGGGTGGTGAACGGCAAGATGCATCTGCAGCTCTATCAGCGGTCAGCCGACATGTTCCTGGGCGTGCCGTTCAACATCGCGTCTTACTCGCTGCTGCTGGCGATGCTGGCGCATGTGACCGGCTATGAGGCCGGGGATTTCGTGCACACGATGGGCGATGCGCATATCTACTCGAACCACATGGAGCAGGTGAAGCTGCAGCTGTCGCGCAAACCGAAACCGCTGCCGCAGCTGCGGATCAAGCGTCAGGTGAGCTCGATATTCGACTTCACTTACGAGGATTTCGAGATCCTGAACTATGATCCGGATCCGGTGATCAAAGCGCCGGTTGCGGTCTGATTTCAAAGGAAAATACGGATGATTACCCTGATCGCCGCGCGGGCGCGCAATGGTGCTATCGGCAAGGACAACGACATTCCCTGGCACGCGCCGGAGGATTTGAAGGCGTTTCAGCGCGAAACGCTGGGCGGTGCCATCATCATGGGGCGCAATACCTGGGACAGCCTGCCGTTCAAGCCGTTGAAGAACCGGCTGAACCTGGTGGTGTCGTCCAACCCGCAGGCGGCAGAGACCGTGCTGCCGTCGATTGAGGCTGCGGTCGCGGAAGCCTATGCGCAGGGCTACCGCCGGATCTATGGCATTGGCGGCGAGGGTATCTACCGGGGCATGCTGGGCCTGGCTGACCGGCTGCTGATCACCGAGGTGGATCTGAGCATCGATGCGGCGGATGCGTTTTTCCCCGAGTTCCAGGCAGACAAATGGACTGTGGCCGGAGAGACGGTGCTTCGCGACAGCGATCCGGCTTGCGTGATGGTCGAATACCTGCGGCGGGCCTGACGCGCCCGCGCAATAGCCTGCGCCCAGTTGGGCTCGGGCGCAGCGCTGGTTTGGAAATTAAATCGCCTTGAGGTCTGCTGCCATCTGACGGCCGTCCCGGCCTTCGGTCAGCTCGTAGCCGATCTTCATATTGTCGGCGAGACCGGTCATGCCCGACCGCTCCACCGCTGAAATGTGCACAAACACATCCTTGCCGCCTTCATCGGGTTCAATAAACCCATACCCTTTGGTGGTGTTGAACCACTTCACGGTGCCGCTTGGCATTTCCCGTGTCTCCTTCTACTTTGCACTCTGGCCTGGGGTTCTCCCCTGGCATCCGGCCCGTTCCTTTCCGGTAGTTGGCAAGGCAAGACCAGACAACTTGGAGTTTTGCATGGGCTGGATGAAAATCAAGAGAAAGTGATGAATTCTACCATAAATTGTTAAGGTTCCGTTGCGGGACACTTGGAGAAGCATGAAGATCTACGGGCTGAAGAACTGTGACACCTGCCGTAAGGCACTGAAATCAATTCCGGAATCGATTCTGGTCGATATCCGCACGGATGGCCTGCCGGACGGGCTGCTGGAGGCCGCGCTGGCAAAGTTTGGAGACAAGCTGGTCAATACCCGCTCAACCACCTGGCGCGGGCTGGATGAGGCGGAGCGCGCGGGCGAGCCTTTGGCGCTGCTGCGTGCGCATCCCGCACTGATGAAGCGGCCGCTGATCGAGCGGGACGGGGAATTATTCCTGGGTTGGGATCAGAACACGCGCACGGCTCTTGGCGTCTCGTAAACGGCTGCCTAAGTCAGACCGGCAGATATCGGGAGACGCATGATGCGCAATGCAGCGCTGGTTTTAGGGATTATCGCCGGGATTTTCGGCATGGTAGTCGGGTTCTTCGGCTACGGTTACACTACCGCGGTGGAACATTTTGGCGAGGTTGAAGGGCTGGCCGAGCAGGTCGACAACGTTGGTCAGCTGAGGCTTTTGGCGGTGTTGTCGCCATTGCTGGCGATTGCCGGCGGCGCGATGGCCCGGGCACGGGCACTGTGGGGCGGCATCCTGCTCTTGGCTTCGGCGGCAGGCATGTACGTGGGGTTCGGTTTCAACGTCTTCACGGTGTTCCCCTTGAGCTTTGCTGCGCTGGCGGGCTTGCTGGCGCTGGCGGCAGGAAAGCCGGATGAGCCCAAGGCGCATTTTTGATCTGCGCACCAAGACATGAAAAGGGCGCCGCTGCCGGGGCAGGGCGCCTTTTTCTGTGAGAGGCCTTTTTTCTGTGAGAGGCCTTTGGATCAGGCTTCGGCTGGCGCTGCGACTTTGCGCACCAGGGCGTCGACCGACAGGGCTCCGGCGCCTTTGAACACCAGCACCAGCAGCAGAAAGCTCCACATCACCCGCTGGTCGACCAGTTCGACGGCGTTGTTGAACAGGCTGCCCAGTTTCACGCCGTGGCCGGTGACGTCGACAATGGTCTGCACCCAGATGAAGCCGATGGTGCCAAGTGCTGCCAGGCGGGTCATCAGGCCAACCAGGATCAGCGCGGGCAGCACGTATTCGGCCACGGTGCCGGCAAAGATCACCAGGCGCTGGAAGATGTTCAGCTGCGAAACGTCATAGAGAACAGCCTCAGCCGCGTGGGGGAAGATCTGGCCGAAGGCGCCGGCTGAGGGGGAGAAGATCGAGCCGTCCGTCTTCAGGCCCGCGGAATTCCAGTAATAGACCAGCAGGACGGCGGCAAAGACCAGCCGCGCCAGCGTCGGGACGACAAAGTCCGACATCCTGTCGGCCTTGCCGATAAGGGAAGTGTAAGAGGAAACAAGTGCGTGCATGGTGTTACCCTTTGCTATCCAGTCCTGTTATCGCGCCGCCCTGCAACAGCAGGGCAAGCGTGGCTCCCAGGTCGAAGGTTTCATCTTCGGCGGCGGCCTGTTCCAGGGCCTCGCCAATGGTGGCGCCCCCCATCAGGGCGTTGATCCAGACTGCGCCCGCGGGCGGCAGAACCTGGGGAATGGGGTCGAATTCGGGGCGGGTGATCAGAACGTCCTGCGCCTGGGCCTCAGGCTTGGGCGCGCCGTCTTCGGTGTTGTAGCGCCAGAGGCCGTGGATCGGCCAAGGCGAGCGCAGAACCTGCACAGCGGGCGCCAGGGTCAGGCATGTGTTCATCAGCGCGTCAGGTGTCAGTACGCCAAGCGCCTCGGGTGCGATCGGGGCAGCGTCGGCTGCGTGATATGCGCGGCGCAGCGCCAGTTCCAGCCGGGCGGTGTCGCCGAGGTAGCCGAGGTGCTTCAGCTGTTCCATGCCTTCCAGGAATTCCGGGTAATGCTCGCCGTAGAACATCATCAGCGGCGAGGACGGCGGGTGCCGGCGCAGGTAGATGCCGGCCAGACCGTCCATGTTCTGCTTGCCCAGGAGCTTGGCGATCACGGGGAAGGCGGTGTGCATTGGCTCGGTCAGAGAGACGGGGGCGTTGTTGCGGTAGACGCTGAAGCGGCGGCCTGCGGGGTGGTCCAGGGGATCGGTGAGCCCCTCCGGCACCGATTGGGCCGCGTCCATCAGGGCGCTGGGGAATTCTGCCTGGGG
>JBFOLS010000105.1:0-2296 GCA_040830225.1 Leisingera sp. | reverse complement strand
TTGCCTCCAGCATTACGGGAGGGCGCTTTCGCACCCGCCCAGGCTCAGGCGCAGCCCTCAGCTTTAAAACTCCACGCCCTTCTGCGCCTTTACACCGGCGCGGAACGGGTGCTTGATCTGACCCATCTCGGTCACCAGATCCGCGATCTCGATCAGCTCTTCCTTGGCGTTGCGGCCCGTCAGCACCACATGGGTCATCGGCGGCTTCTGCTCGACCAGGAACTCCAGCACCTCTTCCAGGTCCAGATACTCATAACGCAGCGCGATATTGATCTCGTCGAGCAGCACCATGGTATTGCGCTCGTCCAGGATCATCTCCTTGGCCTTTTCCCAGCCCTTCTGCGCGGCGGCAATGTCACGCGCCTTGTCCTGGGTCTCCCAGGTGAACCCCTCACCCATCGCATAGAACTGGCACAAATCGCTGAAGTTCTCCTCGATCAAGGTGCGCTCGCCGGTCTGCCAAGCGCCCTTGATGAACTGCACCACGGCAGACGGCATCCCATGGGCAATACAGCGCATGATCATGCCAAAGCCCGAGGACGACTTGCCCTTGCCCGGCCCGGTATGGACGATGATCAGGCCCTTTTCGCCCTCCTTCGTCTTCATCATCCGGTCGCGTGCGGCCTTCTTCTTGGCCATCTTCGAGGCGTGGCGGGCGGCTTCTTCCTCTGAAATGACGGTTTCAGACTTTTCGCTCATGGTGTGCTCCAGCTGTTTGACCCCATGTCTTGACAAAGAAGCCCGCCATAGCGCAAGGGGGTTCCGCTGGTTCCTGTGAAAACAGGCGAAGAGGGAATGTGAAGGCCTTGAAAAAGGCTCAAGCACAGCCGCCCCCGCGACCGTGACCGGATGAGGCCGCCATGCCACTGGGAGATCCCCGGGAAGGCAGGATGGCCGGCAGGGCTCCGCGCCCTGGCATCCGCAAGCCGGGAGACCTGCCAGCAGGAGGAGAGATCAACGGGCGGGCGGGGTGTTCCGCGACCGGGTGAGGAGCTGGCACGAAACGGCTCCTTTTCGGCCATCCCGCACGCCCTGCCGCGACAGGAGACGCGCCGATGGCTGACGATATGGCGGGCAATGCCGCCAGCAAACCAGGACCGGTCACCCTGACCGTATGCCTCACATGCCGCAACGAAGGCGCCGACCCCGAGGCAACCCGCCCTGGCACTCTGCTGCATGACGCCCTGAAAGAGGCCGGCATGCCCGAGGGCGTCACCCTGCGCGGTGTCAAATGCCTCTCGGCCTGTTCGCGCAGCTGCACCGTGCTGCTGACCGGCGGCGAGGAGCGCTGGAGCTATGTCTACGGCGACATGGACCCGGAGGAGCATATCCCTGAGATCCTGGCAGGCACCGCCGCCTATGCCGCCACCGCCGACGGCCTTGTGCCCTGGCGCGAACGCCCCACTGCATTCCGCAAACAATCCGTTGCCCGCATCCCGCCGGCCGCCTTCCCTTCCGAGGAGTAATCATGAGCGATCTCAACAAGATCCCCGTCACCGTCATCACCGGCTTCCTGGGTGCGGGCAAGACCACCCTGATCCGCCACCTGATGCAAAACCCGCAGGGCAAGCGCCTGGCAGTAGTGGTGAACGAGTTCGGCACCGCCGGTGTCGACGGCGACATCCTGAAGTCCTGCGCCGATGAGAACTGCCCGGCCGAGAACATCATGGAGCTGGCCAACGGCTGCATCTGCTGCACCGTCGCCGATGATTTCATCCCGACCATCGAACAGCTGATGGATCTGCCGGAAAAACCCGACCACATCGTGATCGAGACCTCCGGCCTGGCCCTGCCCAAGCCGCTGCTGAAGGCTTTTGACTGGCCCGCCATCCGCTCCCGCATCACCGTCGACGGGGTGATCGCCCTGGCAGACGCCGAAGCCGTTGCCAAAGGCCAGTTCGCCCCCGATCTGGACGCGGTTGCCGCCCAGCGCGAAGCAGACGAAAGCCTGGACCACGAAACCCCGCTCAGCGAAGTTTTCGAAGACCAGGTCTCCTGCGCCGACATCGTTCTGCTGTCCAAGGCCGACCTGGCCGGCGATGAAGGCGTTGAAAAAGCCCGCGCCGTGATCGAGGCCGAGGCACCGCGCAAGCTGCCGATCCTGCCGATGAGCGAAGGCATCATCGACCCGCGCATCATCCTGGGCCTGGAAGCGGCTGCCGAAGACGATCTCGACGCCCGCCCCAGCCACCACGACGGCCACCACGACCACGAGCATGACGATTTTGAATCCATCGTTGTCGAAATGGGCGAAGTTTCCGACCCGGAAGCGCTGCAAAATGCCATCGTGAAACTC
>JBFOLS010000104.1:0-2979 GCA_040830225.1 Leisingera sp. | reverse complement strand
TCGCTGATCTGGGCGCGCCGCTGCTGACCCGCGTTGCCAGTTCGGCGGTCACCGCGGCCACCGGCCAGGAAGCCGCCAATGCGGTCATGGTGCAAGGGAATGGCGGGACCGCGCACGGTAATATCCATGATACCCGCGCGGCATTTGAACAGACCGACCAATCCCATCTGCAGGCGCTCGAAGCCGAGATTGACGCGATCTTCGAGGCCTACCGCGAGCGTGCCGACCGTGCCCATGCCACCTTCACCGACCGTGCGACGCACGCGCTGATCGAGCATCTGGAGAAATGGGGCGAGGACTGCCATTGGGAATATGATCCGGCCGGGCTGCGGATGCTGCTGCGCACCGCCTACTCGGTCATGTCCAAGCGGCTGCAGGCTGCAGCGCTGGCCCGCTACGAAGCGGCGGTGCAGGACATTGCCGGACTGCTTTATGACGGCTTCGGCCCGGCGGTGGAGGGTATCCAGCTATCGGTGCCCGAGGTGCCGCCGCCAGGCTCGCCGGTGGTGCTGGGCCAGGCAATCGCGCTTGATTTCAACGATAGCTGGTGGGCGGCCTGGTGGCGCCGCACCCGCGGCTACAAGGCCTTTGCCAAGCGTTTCCGCAGCCTGATCGAGGGCGAGACCGAAGATTTCATGACACAGCTCAAGACCGTGCAGACCGCGGATGCCCGCGCCGCCATCCTGGCCAGGCTGCAAGCCTTCTTCGAGGATCAGCGCGACATCCTGCTGGAGATCGCTGATTGCAGCCGCGCCGGCGGCGATATGCAGGCGCTGTTCACCGGTCAGGATGCCGCCGCCCGCCGCCGGGAGGCGGATGCCGCGATGGAAACGCTCAGGAGCTTCACCGCATGACACAGGAGACCCGCATGCACCGTGACGACAGCCAACCCGCAGCCGCCCCGCGCAAACCGCGCCTGGCGCTGATGGGCGAATTCAGCGCCGGGAAAAGCACGCTCACCAACCTGCTGGTGGGCCGCCAGCCCTTGCCGGTGCGGGTGACTGCAACCCGGCTGCCGCCGGTGTGGATTTCGCACGGGCCCGAGGCTGCAACCATAACCGGCACGGACGGCAGCGAAACCCCGGTGCCTCTGGAGGATCTCGCCAGCGTGCCGATGGAAACCACCGCTTTGATCCGGCTGACCCTTCCCGCCGAAGCGCTGGAGCTTTGCGACCTGATCGACATGCCGGGGATTTCCGACCCGAACATGCCTGCCAGTGTCTGGCAGCAGCTGCTGCCGGAGGTGGACAGCGTCATCTGGTGCACCCATGCCACCCAGGCCTGGCGCCAGTCTGAGGCCGCTGCATGGGAAGAGGTTTCAAAACAGGTCAGCGGCCCCGGCACGCTGCTGATCACCCATTTTGACAAGCTGCTCAGCAGCCGCGACCAGGAACGGGTGATCAAGCGTGTGCGCAAGGAAACCGGCGACGCATTTGATGCCATCTTCCCGCTTTCGCTAAGCCAGGCGTTGGCGGCGGATGAAGATATGGAGCAGTGGAAGAACAGCGGCGCGGACGCATTCATCGAGTATCTGGTCGATCTGCTGGTGAACTGGGGGCAGCCGGAACGCGGGCCGGTGCCTTTGCAGCCCGCTGACGCCCGGCCAAAGCCGCAGACCCGGCCGGAGCAGGCGCCTAAAGGTGAAGTGCTCGAATTCGGCGGGATACGCGAAAGCGCGGCGGCAGCGCAGGCGCCTGAGCAGGAGCCAATGTCCTGTGCCGCAGGCGGCAGCCGCGTGACCCCGCGGCGGGTGACCGCCAAGAAACGCAGCCCGCGGCCCGAACGGGGCCAGCCGGAGTTCTAGTAACCTGTGGAGGACTAACATGATGGCCGAGATGTTCCTGTCCCGCCATACCTGGCCTGCAGGCCGGGCCGGGACGTGGCCGGCACAGTCCTGCTGGGGGTGCCGGTAATGACGCTTGCCCGCCAGCTTGATGCTTTGCGCGCCAGCGAGCAGGCCTGCCGCCTGGCTGCCTTTGGCGACCTTGGCGCCTGTATCGTGCTGCGCAACAGCTGCGCTGCAGAGCATCCGCAGGAGTATTTTGATGAGCTCTGCCAGCAGGCCAGGCGCGGTTTCACCTTGCTCGACGCCGGGTCGGCCGGGGCGCCCGGCGCCCCGGCAGATGATGTGCTTGTTCTGACACCTGGCGAGGCCCGCGTGTTTGTCCGTGCTGCGGACGGATCCGGCGATGCGGTGCTGTGCGTGTGCAGCAGTGCCGAGGCTGCCGGACGGCTGGTGGCGCCGGCCCGGAACCTGCTTGCTGCAATGGCAGAGGGGGCGTGATGGCGGACCGTGCAGCGCATCACCTGCCTTTGCAGGGCAGCAGCGGGCGGACGCTGAGCGAGGCCCTGGCCAGGCTGGCCGCCACCCCCGCGGCGATCCGGGGCCAGGCCAGTCAGGCTGCCGCTGGTCGGGAGCCGCTGATGGCAGCGCTGCTGAGAGAGATCAGTGAAACGGTGCTGCCGCGGGAGCTGACGGTGATTTGCGGGCAGCAAACCGCGGCGGTGCTGCTTGTGGCGCACCGCCGCCTTGCCGGGGTTTGCCTGGACCGCCCGGACGATGCCGGAACGGGCACTGGCCCGGCACCGGATGATCCGGCGGCAGCGGCGCGGATCTTTGCCGGGCGGCTGCGGGCGCTGGAAGCTGCGGCAGAGGCCGGCGGCTTCACGCTCCGGCGCCGGCCATGCAAAACGCCGCAGGGTGCCGGCAGCTGCACCGTGCAGATGCTGCGGGATGCGCTGGCGGCCGAAGCGGCAGGCGGACCACTGGAGGCGTTCAGGGCCATTGCAGAGGCAAAGGCAGAGGCATGGATGTTCTGCAGCCGGAAGGCGCAGGCTCCGGAAGCCCATGGCCCGGAGAACCTGCTTCGGCAGCTGGACACGGTCCGCGGGGCCATTGCCCCGAGCGCCGGTCCGGGAGTTTCTGCCAGATTGCCGGAGAGACGGCCTGAATGCCTGCTGCTGCCTGTCTCTGAGCAT
>JBFOLS010000103.1:0-2352 GCA_040830225.1 Leisingera sp. | reverse complement strand
GGTTGGCGCCGCCTTCTGTGCGCAGCACCTTGACGAAATCCTCGTCGCGGTAGTTGATTGCCCGCTCAGCGCCCAGGTCCAGGCAGGCCTGGCATTTCTCATCCGAACCGGCTGTGGCAAAGACCCGTGCGCCGAACGCCTTGGCCAGCTGGATAGCGGTCGTGCCGATGCCCGAGGATCCGCCATGCACCAGAAAGCGCTCTCCGGCTTTCAAGCCGCCGCGGGTGAAAACGTTTGACCAGACGGTAAAGAAGGTCTCAGGCAGGCAGGCCGCCTGTTTCAGGTCCAGCCCCTCAGGCACCGGCAGGCAATGGGCCGCCGGGGTGGCCACATATTCCGCATAGCCGCCGCCGGGCAGCAGCGCGCAGACCTGGTCGCCCGCTGCGATGCCGTCAACACCGGCGCCCACAGCCACCACCTCGCCCGAGGCTTCCAGCCCCGGCAGATCGCTGGCGCCCTTGGGCGGGTCATAGGCGCCGGCGCGCTGCAGCGCATCGGGGCGGTTCACGCCCGCATAGGCCACCTTGATCACCACTTCGCCATGGCCCGTCTGCGGCACCGGGCGCCGGCACAGCTGCAGCACTTCCGGCCCGCCGGGTTTGGTGATCTCCACCGCGCGCATCATCTCTGTCATCGGAATATGTCCTCCTGATCCTTGCCCCTGCCTAGCATCCGGCCGGGAGAGCGCAAACAGCAAAGGCGCCGCAGCTGGGGTGGATTGCGGCCACTGCAACTTTCGAGGCGCGAAGCGCCACTAGAGGCAGTAGGCCGCCATTTTTGGTGATCCGAGTGCATACTTGTCCCCGCCTCGCGGAGCAGACCTGGCATTTGTCCGCGCAAGCACACCGTCTGGTTTGGCCGACACTACCACTGTTTGTGAGGATAAGTGAAACTTCCGATTTGCACCGGTGCAACCCCGTCGCAGCCGTTTGCTTGCATGTTTCTCTCGTTGCACCATTTTTAGCAAATCAGCGCTTTTTGAGCAGGGGAGGCTGTGCGGAGGTTAAGGCTCTAGGAGGGTTAGATGACCACTTTTGTTTTTGGGCTCAATAGCGGTACAATTTCAGATCTCGCTGGAAAAAAAATAACTGCTTTCGTTAGCGATCCAAGCTCGGCTGTAGGCGCTGTTGCGCTCCTGGCTCTCGAGACTACTATAGCTTTGCAGGGAGCAACCCCAGTTCGCCTCGCAGCAGCAGAGCTCAATCAGGCACTTCTGGTCGGCATTATTGATGGGGTGATCGTCTCAGGTGCCGAAGATCGTAGAACGCTGGAAGAAATCCTTCCCACCGATGTCGTTGTCATAAATTTGGATTCGGGTGCTGCCGAACCAACCTCTGGTGCAGACGATCTAATTGGTACAAGCGGACCAGATGAACTGAGTTTGAAAGCCGGGAACGACAGCTTCGAAGGAAGGGGTAGCGGCGACAAAGTTTTTGGTAACGCTGGAAATGACACTATCTCGGGCGGCAACGGTGCCGATTTACTTTTTGGGAATGCCGGCAAAGACCTTCTAATGGGCGGCAAGGGTCAGGACACTTTGAAAGGAGGAAAGGGCGCAGACGTCCTAAAGGGCGGCGATGGCAACGACCGGCTCGAAGGCGCCGCCGGAAGGGACACGCTCAACGGTGGCGCGGGCGAAGATACCTTTGTTTTCCGCGAGGGCTGGGGCAATGACAGGGTGACAAAGTTCACTGCCGGTGAAGACACCTTGATTCTCGACGACTCATTATGGAGCGGCAACCTGTCGAAAGCGCAGGTACTTGACCAATTCGCCGTCGATAAAGGAGAGAATGTATTGCTCGATTTTGGCAGCGATGAGTTGTTGTTAAAGGGGGTTGCTGACGTTGCTGACTTAATGGACGATCTGATCATTGTCTGACAGCCGCCGCAGTGGGACAATCAGCCCTCCAGGGACACCTGCTCCACTGCACTGACAGTTGGCAATGCCAACAGATCCTGCGGTTCCTTGGTTTGGCTGGCTTAGACTCAATCCGGGCAGTCACGGCAGAGTTCATCTTGGACCGCTTCAGACGAGAACCAATCCGTCTATACAGTACCGTCAGGCGACCCCCTAGTCAGCCAACTGCTCTTCACCGCCGCGGGTTAACCGTCCCCGGCAGATCATCGCGGCCCTTTGGCGGCTTGATCTGCTCGGCCAGCCAGTTCGGCCCCACCAGAAAGGGCTTCAGCAGCGGGTTCTTCTGCAGACCGGCTTTGAGCTTCTCAAAGTCCATGACGTTGTCGATGCGCCGGTCCAGGAAGTCCCAGGTCGCCTGGTGGTCCAGGCTGTCATCGCCCAGCCAGTACAGCACGGTGGCGGAATAGACCCCGGCCAGCGACGCGCGCTTGGTG
>JBFOLS010000102.1:0-3185 GCA_040830225.1 Leisingera sp. | reverse complement strand
GCGATGCAAGCCTGCGGCTGCAGCCTGAACAACGCTTACATGCAGCACTCGCTGCTGGCGCTGGTGGTGATCCCGGAACTCAGGATTTCCGACTTGGGCCTTATCGACGTCCGCACATTCCAGAAAATCCCCGTAATCGAGGCTGCACAGTGATAACAACAAAACACCCGGGCCACCCGGCGGACGAAAGCTTCAACGACGCCACCGAAGCGGTGGACCGGCTGGAGCTGCTCTATAAACAGGCGACCGGTTTCATCTGCGAGGAATTCCGCCGCGCGATGGAGGACGGTGCTCCGGACAACCAGCGCATCCGGGCCTATTACCCGGAAATCCGCATTTCCACCCTGACTTTTGCGCAGGTGGACAGCCGTCTCAGCTTTGGCCATGTCTCGGCGCCCGGCCACTATGCCACCACCGTCACCCGGCCGGATCTGTTCCGCAACTACCTGATCCAGCAGATCGGGCTGCTGATCCGCAATCACGGCCAGCCGGTGACGATCGGTGTGTCCGATACGCCGATCCCGGTGCATTTCGCGGTTGCCTCCCGCCCCGATCTGACGGTGCCGCAGGACGGTGCAGCCGGGTTCACCCTGCGCGACGTTTTCGACGTGCCGGAACTGGCCACGACCAACGACGACATTGTCAACGGAACCTATCAGCCTGCTGACAGCACCGGGCCTCTGGCGCTGTTCACCGCCCAGCGCATCGACTATTCGCTGGCCCGGCTCAGCCACTACACCGCCACCAGCGCCGGGCACTTCCAGAATCACGTGCTGTTCACCAACTACCAGTTCTATGTGGCCGAGTTCGAAACCTACGCCCGCGCCCAGCTGGCGGACCCGGAGTCCGGCTACACCAGCTTTGTCAGCACCGGCGATCATGAGATCACCGATCCGGCTGCCGAGATCCCGGAAATCAGCAAGCTGCCGCAGATGCCCACTTATCACCTGAAGCGGGAAAACGGCAGCGGCATCACCCTGGTCAACATCGGGGTCGGCCCGTCCAACGCCAAGACCGCCACCGACCACATCGCGGTGCTGCGCCCGCATGCCTGGCTGATGGTCGGCCATTGCGCGGGCCTCAGAAACACCCAGGCGCTGGGGGATTTCGTGCTGGCGCATGGCTACCTCCGCGAGGACCATGTGCTGGACGACGACCTGCCGGTCTGGACCCCGATCCCGGCACTGGCGGAAATCCAGGTAGCGCTAGAAGAAGCGGTGGCCGAGATTACCGAATACGAAGGCTATGACCTGAAGCGGATCATGCGCACCGGCACCGTCGCCACCATCGACAATCGCAACTGGGAACTGCGCGACCAATCCGGCCCGGTGCAGCGTCTCAGCCAGTCCCGCGCCATTGCGCTGGACATGGAGAGCGCCACCATTGCCGCCAACGGTTACCGCTTCCGCGTTCCCTATGGCACGCTCCTGTGCGTTTCCGACAAACCGCTGCACGGCGAACTGAAGCTTCCGGGCATGGCTTCGGACTTTTACAGGACACAGGTTGCGCGCCATCTGCAAATCGGCATAAGAGCTATGGAACGCCTGCGCGGCATGCCTTTGGAGCGGTTGCACAGCCGGAAACTGCGCTCGTTTGACGAAACAGCCTTCCTCTAAGGCCGAAAATCGCAGATTTCCCCAAAAAAAAGCCTGTTTTACCCTCTCCGGCGCACACAAGAAGTTGTGTTAGCTCACAACATAACGATAATGTCGCGCAATGAGGCCCCACAGTTCGGGCAGTTTAAGGAGACGAAGAATGTCCAAACCGATGACCAAAACCCAGCTTGTGGCCGCTCTGGCCGAGGAAATGGGCAGCGACAAGAAAACCGCTGGCTCCGCGCTGGAAGCAGTCTGCTCGCTGATCACCCGTGAAGTTTCGGGCGGCGGTGCCGTGACTCTGCCGGGCGTCGGCAAGATCTACTGCCGTGAGCGCCCCGAGCGCGAAGTGCGCAACCCGGCCACCGGCGAGAAGTTCACCAAGGAAGCCGACAAGGTGGTGAAAATGACCATCGCCAAAGCGCTGAAAGACAGCGTGAACGGCTGATACCGGGAATCATCCGGACGGTTTCAGGGCTGCCCCCGGGGGCGGCCCTTTTCTTTTGCCGGTGCACGGGCCAAACCTTTCGGCCGCCACCGCAGCGTTCCTGATTGCAAACCAATCCGGCGCAGCGCACCCTGCAATCCGATAGCAAAGGAAGTGCGGCATGGAAGACGTCAACCTCATCCTGATCCTGGGCGCAGGCCTTCTGGCAGGCGCCAGCCCGGGCCCTGCTACCCTGACCATCGCCGGCACGGCCATGCAGCACGGCCGCGCCGCCGGTTTGTCACTGGCGGCCGGTGTCAGCAGCGGCTCGCTGGTCTGGTCGGTCTCCGCCGCCTTTGGCCTCGGCGCCGTAATGCTGGCCAACGCTTGGATCTTTGAGGTGGTCCGCTATTTCGGTGCCGGCTACCTGATGTATCTGGCATTGCGGTCGGCCCGCTCTGCCTTGCGGCCCGGCACGCCTGAGCTTCGGGCCTCTTCCGCCACCTCCCTGCGCGCTGCCTTTGCCAAGGGTCTGGCGCTGCATCTGACCAACCCAAAGGCGGTGCTGTTTTTCGGCTCTGTCTATGCCATCGGCATCCCGCCTGGCACCGAACCTTCTGTGCTGCTGGTGGTGATCGGCGCCATTGCGGTGCAAAGCACATTAGTCTTCCACGGCTACGCGCTGCTGTTTTCCAGCGCAGCCGCCAGCCGTCTCTACATTCGCCTGCGCCGCGGCTTCGAGGCAGTCTTTGCCGCCTCCTTCGGCGCCGCGGGCTGGCAGATCCTGGTGGCCCGGCTGGGCTGACCGCCCGCCCCGCTTGCACTCACCCGCCAATTCTCCGATGGTCCGCGGCAGCAAGAAGGAATTCACGATGGACGCACGCGCAATTGCCATGGGGCTAGCCTTCGCTCTGATGTGGTCCTCGGCCTTCACCTCCGCCCGGATCATCGTCCAGGACGCATCGCCACTGTTCTCATTGGCAGTCCGTTTCCTGATCTCCGGCCTGATCGGCGTCGCCATCGCCCGCGCCATGGGCCAGACCTGGCGCCTGACGCCCGGCCAATGGCGTGCAACCGTGATTTTCGGCATCTGCCAGAACGCGCTCTACCTTGGCCTGAACTTTGTCGCCATGCAGTGGATCGAGGCTTCGCTGGCTGCCATT
>JBFOLS010000101.1:0-4706 GCA_040830225.1 Leisingera sp. | reverse complement strand
TTTCACGCGCCTGGCGTCATCTGTCGCCATGGCAAAGTGAAACTCGGTCTCATCGATGAAGGCGCGCTCCACGATCCGGGCATTTCCGAATTGGTCGCGTTCCTTACCGGAAAAATCCTCGATACCGATGCTGGTGCCGCCCGTGGTTTCCCCCAGCGTGTGGACCTGGCCGAGTACGATCTGCCCCACCTCAGCATTACCGGCGTCCACCTCGATCGAAATGTCGATCTGGAAACCAGTGAAGCCTGGTATGCCTACAAGGAGCGCTTCGGAATCGTACTCAACGCCGCCGAAAAAGAAGGTCTGCCAGTCAACCACATCGGTTGTGTCGACCAGATCAACGGTCATGTCGTAAATCTTCTCCGCGGGCGCGGAGTCGTCATAAACCTCTACGCGAACTGAACCAGCTTTGAGGCCAAAGAAGGCCAGCCCGGTACAGAAAGAGAGCGGCACCAGTTCATAGGTAATTGAGCCAGCCCGCGAGGCTTTGTCCCCGAGAACCAGATCGAAGGCCCGCCACTTGTTGGTGGCGCCGATTTCAAGCCACCAATCGGGCTCCTGCGCCGGGTCTTTCCCCACGTTGCCAGCCTGGATGCTCTCATAGACCTTATGCTCTGCAGCGAGAATGACCCGCTGCTGAGCGCTGTATGTGGTGCCGGCATTCCACTCCCCGTGGTCATCCTCGGTAATGTTGCTGTCTGTCAGGACAGCCTCATCCACTGAGATCGGCTCGATTACCTTCATGCACCGCTCCCTGCAGAAAGGGCATCCTGGGCCAGCACCCGGGTGTTTGATGCGGTTTTCTTGGTATTGGTAGCGGTTTGCAGGCCAATCTGACGCTGCTCAGAACGCAATGCGGCAAGCTCGCGGCGTAGCTCTGTCAGCTCCTTCACAACAGCCCGATTGTCGAGCATCGCCCTTGTGTCAGCCGGATTGTAAATCCTTGACGGAGCGACGAGTTCAATGTCGTTCTCGCCTACGCGTGCAAGGCCGCCGCGGTGCGTGCCACCATTGGCAAAAGCAGGAATGCCGCCCAGATCGCGGATCTGGCTCCGGAGTTTTTCAGCACGGGCTTCAGCATTGCCGATCTTGCGGTTGGTAGAATTGAAGAAGTTGCCCATGAATTCCGTTCCGAATTCATTCCGCAGAGCCTTCTTGAAGCCGACCACATCGCCACCCCCGTAATAGTCAAAGGAGGTCTCAATGCGGCCGGCATCATTCACGGAAATTGTGCCCTTCTGGCCAACCAGAGTGATGCCATATTGCTCGCGCAGTGCATTGAACTCATCGACCACACCCTGAGCCTGCTGGCTTCGGGTCACCGCATCTGCGCCTTTCACCTGCAGCCCTGCGATTTTCTGCACGTTTTCGCGCTGGATGCGGTCTGCTTCCACCGCGTCCCGTAACTCCCCGAGCATTCCACTCAGCTTGTTCAGCGGAGACACCAGATCCTGCACCCCGTCCGACAATCCTTTGAACGCCTCGTCAGAAGTGAGCGCGATCCCGCCGTCAAAAGTGATTTTGCCGGAGCCGTCAGTGCCGATCAGATCGCTGATCCGGTTCAGCTTGCGGATGGTTTTTCCGCTGTCCCCCTCAAGGGCCACATTCACCCGCCTGGTCAGGTTCGCATTCCGGGCCAGCAGCATTTCGCGGGTATCCGGATCCAGATCCCGAATGAGGTTCAGGCTTAGATTGCGGTGCAGATCAGTAGTGGTTTCCAGCACCAAGCGCCGGGTTTTCTTGTCGAGGTCGTTCCGCAGCACAAAGTCCAGCGCCGCCACATGTTCAGAGGCAGCATTGGTCGCGATCCACTTGTCAGCAGGGCTCAGCTCGTCATTGCGAATGACGAAATCCAGCGTGGTGCGCAGGCCGGTCTCTGCATTGTCTACCAGCTTCTGCACCCAGCGAGGGGCGTCATCCGCCAGCGAAACCGCAACATCCAATTGCCCGACCAGATCGTCGTAGCTGAATGCTTCAGCATTATTGATGGCATCTTCCAGCGCTCCGAGAGAGCTTTCAAAGGCCTCGATAGTGCCGTCCCAGTTTTCGGTCAGTTCCTGGATGCCATCGCCCAGATCTGCGACCTGATCGGCTGTTAGCCCTTCGAGCTGCAGGAAGCTGCTCAAGTTAGTCAGCACATCGATCTGCTGCTCATAAAGGCCGCGCAGCACGTCGTCGTTAGCGCCTTCCAGGTCCGCGATCCCGGCCAGAAAGCCAACCTGCCCTTGCACCTGGGCTGCAATCCGGCGGTATTCCAAAGAGCTAGATGCGTTTGCCTTGGCGCTTTCGAGATAGGCCTTGGCCAAGGCAGGAATGTCCCTGGCCGCCTGAACGTCCCCGCCCCGCGCCAGGTCAAAGGCGGTCTCAAACCTGCTCTGGTTGACGCGCTGAACCTGCCCGGCGCTGGCCGAGGTCAGATCGGTGTTCAACAGGTCGGACAGGAAGTCGCGGAGCGTGGCCGCGGTGCGATACCAAAGGCTGGCAGACTGCTCCGAGATCCGGGCCATATCCCGGGCTGCATCAATCTGCGTCCCGATCTCGCCGCCAATGCTATCGACCATCGCCTGCATTTCAGCGGTGAACACTGCGACCTTTGGCAGAACCAAGTCCATACCGGCAGACAACTGCAGCAGTTCGGCATACAGCTCCCGGCCGGATTCCGAGGTCAGATCGATACTCTCGACCAGTTCCCGAAACCCCGCCCGCGTTTCGGGCATGGCTACACCGAGTTCATCAAACTGTTCAGACAGTTGCTTCAGCGCACGGCGGCGGAGGGTGTCTGCCTGCTCAACCTCAGAATAGAACGCGGCGAAATATGCGCTGGTTGCCGCTTGCATCTGCTCCGCACCGCCGAAGCTGTCCACCAGGTCAGAGGCCATCTGACCGCCATTGACGCTGGCCTCGAAGGCAGTTCTGCCCAGGAGGTCCATAGCGTCATTTGAAGTCAACAACCCGCTTGCCAGGCGCGACAGGGTTTCGGTCGCGGTTTCACCAGCGAGGGCCACGTCGTGGCCCTTCAGGATCAGTTCCGACATTTCGTCGGAGACGATGCCCATCTGGCGGGCAAATTCCTCTTCGATCTGCTCCTGGGATTTACCGTTTGCCCAGATGGCGAAGTGCTCTCCCTTCACTTTTCCTATGCCCTTGGAGCTCAATCCAAGAGTTTTGGCCATGTCCTTCAGACCAGCCACCTGAGCCTGCATTGCCTCGTCAAGAGCCGCCTCGATTTCGGCATCCACTGAACCGTAGACCCATTTATCGGAGCGAAACCAACCGCCTTTGTAGTGAGTGAATTTCCGCCCGGTGAACCCATCGGCACTAAAGGAGCCGTCAAAACCTTCGCCGTTGTATTTCCTGGAGAAGGCTTTCTTTAACAAGGCGGCGGCGCCGATGATTATCCCCAGGGCTGGCAACGCGGCGCCAAAGGCACCTGCGGACAAGCCAGCGCTTCCGGTAGCCAGCCCGCCCAAAGTAGCAAAACTGGCGCTCAGACCGCCGCCCGAAAGGATGCCGCCAAGCCCTGAAAAGAAGCCCGCTGCCAACCCGCCGCCGCCGAGCAAATTCACAGCTCCGCCTGCCAGGTTCAGCAGGCCGCCGCCACCAGTTGCGGCACCGGCCGCCTGCTGGCCAGCAGTGCCAAGCACCAACTGTTCCAGCCCCAGAAAGCCAGTAACTTGTGCGATAATGGGCAACACGATCCGCGCATGAGCGAACTGATAGGCGATATCCCGAAGCATGCCCTCAATGGTGTCGCTGAGACTGCCGCCCTCAAACGCAGTCCGGGTGATTTCTTCGCTCCACCTTGCTTGCAATTCAACAACGCGTTGCTGCTGCGCTTCCAACTGCTCCAGTTCCGCCAGTTGGCCAGCCAAGCCTGCAATCTGCTCTTTGCTGTATTTGCCAGCGTCCTTGCCAAGCCGCTGCTGAACCGTGACCAAAGCCTGATACTGCGCGCGCTGATCACCAGTCAGGCCGAGGAGTTTTGTCCGCTGTTCAATATCCTTCTGAATTACGGCGAGGCTGTTCCGGGTAGCGCTGCCTAGCTTATTGGTGCTGCCGGTCAGTTCCTTCACAACCTCATCGATCGACTTATAGCCAAGGGCCTGCTGATAGGTTGCGTCCGCGAGTTTCCGCGGGTCGCCGCCGCGGCCGGAATACTCCTTGGACGCCTGCAAATTGGACAGGTTGATAGCTGCATTCAGGGAAATGCCTAGGTTTGCCGCCAGGATCGCAGCTTCTTTCGCCGCCGCGGAAACGCCGCTTTCAATGTCGACATTCGCCAGCTTCAGTGCCTCAACGGCTGCCGAGCCAATCTCATCCGCAACTTCCGCAGCTGCAACGCTGGTTTCCATCGAAACAGAGGCAATACGCGCAAATACCGAAAACACTCTTCCGGCCTCAGTTGCGATTTTGCCCATCTCGTCCGGGATGCGCCTGGACCCCTCATAAGCTGACGAAATCGCGAGAGACAGGCGCCGGGCCGCCTCGGCAGCCTCTTCCTTAGTTGCCGCCTTGTTCACAGCATCAATGGCGTCTTTCACGCGGTACGCTTCAGCAGACGTCAGGCCGAACTGTTCCTGAATTTCTTCCAGGACCTGTGTTACTTGCAGCTCCAGGGCGTCGAGTTCAGCTTTTGGGAGAAATCCGCCATCATCCCGGGCGGCCAGCGCTTCACCGAGTTCCTTGCGAGCTTGAGACAGCTGGCC
>JBFOLS010000100.1:0-2697 GCA_040830225.1 Leisingera sp. | reverse complement strand
TTTTGTCCATTTGGCATCCTCTCTCCCTTGTTAGTTACAAAAACAACTAATATTCCGCAAGCAGAGACAGGAGGAACGCGCGATGAATCGGCCAGCCGATCCCCACGAAATGATGCAGGCTCCCTCGATTGCGGGGCCGAATGCGGGCTACATGCCCGGCTTTGGAAACGACTTTGAAACCGAGGCGCTGCCCGGTGCGCTGCCGCAGGGCATGAACAGCCCGCAGAAGTGCAACTATGGGCTTTACGGCGAGCAGCTGAGCGGCACCGCCTTTACGGCTGACCCGCCGGAGCGGACCTGGACTTACCGGATCCGACCCTCGGTCAAGCATTCACACCGTTACGAAAAGATCGACCTGCCGCATTGGAGATCGGCGCCTTGCGTCGATCCGGATGTGATTGCGCTGGGCCAGTACCGCTGGGATCCGGTGCCGCATTCGGAGGAGGGGCTGACCTGGCTCACCGGCATGCGGACCATGACCACCGCGGGCGACGTGAACACCCAGGTCGGAATGGCCAGCCATATTTTTCTGGTCACCGAGTCGATGGTGGACAGCTACTTCTTCTCGGCCGACTCCGAGCTTTTGGTGGTGCCTCAGGAGGGCCGGCTGCGGTTTGCGACCGAGCTGGGCATTATCGATCTGGCACCGCAAGAAATCGCCATCATCCCGCGCGGACTGGTCTACCGGGTTGAGGTTCTTGAAGGTCCTTGCCGCGGCTTTGTCTGCGAGAACTACGGCCAGAAATTCGAGCTGCCGGGCCGCGGCCCTATCGGCGCCAACTGCATGGCCAACCCGCGGGACTTCAAGGCGCCGGTGGCAGCGTTCGAGGACCGCGAGGTGCCTTCAACCGTGACCATCAAATGGTGCGGCCAGTTCCATGAGACCAAGATCGGCCAGTCGCCGCTGGATGTGGTCGCCTGGCACGGCAACTACGCGCCCTACAAATATGACCTCACCACCTATTGCCCGGTGGGGGCGATCCTGTTCGACCACCCGGATCCGTCGATTTTCACTGTGCTGACGGCGCCCTCCGGCGTGCCAGGCACCGCCAACATCGACTTTGTCCTGTTCCGCGAGCGCTGGATGGTGGCCGAGAACACTTTCCGCCCGCCGTGGTATCACAAGAACATCATGTCGGAACTGATGGGCAACATTTACGGTCAGTACGACGCCAAGCCGCAGGGGTTCGTGCCGGGCGGGATGTCGCTCCATAATATGATGCTGCCGCACGGGCCGGACAAGAATGCTTTTGAGGGCGCATCGAACTCCAATCTCGGGCCGGAAAAGCTGGAGAACACAATGTCCTTCATGTTCGAGACCCGCTTCCCGCAGCATCTGACCGCATTTGCAGCCAAGGACGCGCCGCTGCAGGATGATTACATCGACTGCTGGAGCGACATTGAGAAGAAGTTCGACGGCACTCCCGGCCTGAAATGAAACGGTGAGGGGGCGCTGCCCCCTCTGGGCCTGACCGGCCCATTCACCCCCGGAGTATTTCCGGAAAGATGAAAAGGATCTTCGGATCCGGAAACTGGAGACACGATGCCTCTGCTGAAATCCTGGGTGGCCTCAGCCAATGATGCGAACCACCCGTTCCCTCTGAACAACCTGCCTTATGGCGTGTTTTCCGTTGACGGCGATGATCCGCGCTGCGGTGTGGCCATCGGCGACATGATCCTGGACATGCAGGCCGCCGAGGAAGCCGGGCTGGTCCAGCTGGGCGATGCGCCCCTGTTCGACGTGCCCTACTGGAACGACCTGATGGAGGAAGGCCCGGCCGTCTGGGCCGCGCTGCGCGACCGTCTGACCGCGCTGCTGTCCGAAGGAGCCGCCGAGCAAGAGAAGGTGGGGGACCTGCTGGTTCCCGCAGCGGATGCCGAACTGCACATGCCCTTTGCTGTCAGCGAATACACCGACTTCTATGCCGGCAAGAACCATGCCTTCAACGTTGGCACCATGTTCCGCGGCCCCGAAAACGCGCTGCCGCCGAACTGGCTGCATATTCCGATCGGCTACAATGGCCGGGCCTCTTCCGTCGTGGTGTCCGGGACCGATGTGCGCCGCCCCTGGGGCCAGTTGAAGGGGCCGAACGATGACGCCCCCCGCTGGGCACCCTGCGCGCGCTTTGATATTGAGCTGGAGATGGGCGCGATTGTCGGAACCCCCTCCGAAGGCCCGATCTCGGTACAGGAAGCCGACGACAACATCTTTGGCTACGTGCTGCTGAACGACTGGTCGGCGCGTGACATCCAAGCCTGGGAATACCAGCCGTTGGGGCCGTTCCAAGCCAAGGCGACCGCCACTTCGATCAGCCCCTGGATCGTGACGAAACCCGCGCTGGAGCCGTTCCGCTGCGACACGCCGGAGCGCGAAGCGGAACTGCTGGACCACATTAAGGACTGCGGCCCGATGCTGTATGACATCGACTTGGAAGTCACCATGGCGCCGGAAGGCAAGGACGCCTCCACCATTGCGCAGACCAACTACAAGGAGATGTACTACTCTGCGGCGCAGCAGCTGGCGCATCACTCGACCTCGGGCTGCCCGATGAACGCGGGCGATCTGCTGGGGTCGGGCACCATCTCCGGCCCGGTCAAGGAAAGCCGTGGCTCTCTTCTGGAACTGAGCTGGGGCGGCAAGGAGCCGCTGACGCTGGACAGCGGCGAGGAGCGTTCCTTTATCGCGGATGGCGACAC
>JBFOLS010000099.1:0-6687 GCA_040830225.1 Leisingera sp. | reverse complement strand
GCCGGCCATGGACCAGCCTGCGACCAGGGCGATTTGCTCGATGCCCAGGTGGTCGTGGATCAGCCGGTGCTGGGCGGCGATATTGTCCCACATCTGCACCAGCGGAAAGCGCGGGCCATCCTGCGGGGCAGGGGTGTTGGACGGCGAGGAGGAGCGGCCATTGCCGAACAGGTTGGGGCTAACGATGAAATGCCGTGCCGGGTCAATGGCGCGGCCAGGGCCGAAGAAACCTTCGTTCCGAGAATTGGTGCCGGTGTAGAAGGTGGGCAGGACGATAACGTTGTCACGGGCGGGTGAGAGAGTGCCATAAGTCTGATAGGCAAGCTTGGCGTCTTTCAGCACCTCGCCCGACAGCAGCGAGAAGTCTCCCAAGTCTAAGATCTGATAGTCCTGCATTTTGAAGTCCTTATGAAAATCGATCGGTCCCGCTGCCGGAATCTGCATTGCTAAGCATCTTCTTCCTGTTTGGCCTCGCCGCGCATCAGTTGCATGATCTCGCGCTCACACTCTGGGTAGCCGTCGAGCTCAACGAGATCCTCCTTGCTGCGGATTTCTTTGCCTTTCTTGAAATCCAGCTCAAGGATGGTTTTCAGGCGGCCCGGGTGGGCGGAAAGAAAGACGATGCGGTCGGCAAGGAATATCGCCTCTTGAATGTCATGTGTGACCAGCAGGATGGTTGTCTGGGTGGTGCGCATTATGTCCAGCAGCATCTCCTGCATGTGCCAGCGGGTTTCGGCATCCAGCGCACCATAGGGCTCGTCCATCAGCAGGATTTCCGGCGCGTTGGCCAATGTACGTGCGATAGCCACCCGTTGCTTCATGCCGCCGGAGAGGGTTTTCGGGTAGGCGTCCCGGAATTTGGTCAAATGCACCAGGTCGATGTAATGCAGCGCCCGTTCGCGGCGTTCCGCCTTGGGGGTGCCGTTCAGTTTCATGCCGTATTCGACGTTTTCGAGCACCGTCAGCCACGGGAAGGAGGTGTAGCTTTGGAACACCATGCCGCGCTCGCGGGCCGGTCCGTGGATCGGCCGACCTTCCAGGCTGAGGCTGCCGCTGGTGGGGGTGTGGAGACCCGCGACGATGTTGAGCAATGTGGACTTGCCGCAGCCCGAGGGCCCCAGCAGCACGCATAGCTCGTTGCGGGCCACCGAGAAGGACACATCGCGCAAGGCTTCGACCCCGCCGCCGCGTGTGGGGAATGTCTTGCAGACATTCTGGACGGATAGAATGGTGCTGGATTGCATGATGCGCCCCTCTTTGCAGGTCAGGTGAATCAGCCGCGGTAGCCGCTGTCGTAGAGCTCCTTGTGCAGAGTGCATTCGACTCCGGTTTCAGGTGCCATGACCTCTTGGATCAGGCCGAATTTAACCCACCATTCGCTGACCAGGTTCCAGTGGTCCGACATCTGGCCGTTTGTCTGCTCAAACGGCGGGTTGCCTGGGGCCGCACCGCAGAATTGCGCCGCTTCGATGAAGTCATAGACATAGAGGCCGCCGTCCAGAGAGGTGCCGTCCTTGCCCAGCACCAGCTCAACGTCAGAGATGCTCATCCCCATGCCCTTGGCGATGATCTCATTGCCCTCGGTTGGGTTCTGTTTCCACCAGGCGATGGCGTCATACATGGCCTGCATGGTTTTAAGGGCCACATCGCGGCGGTCGTTGATCAGCACGTTGCTCATGTAATGGCCATCCGCGACCACGGCGTTTTTCAGCCAGAAGGGTTCGTCTGATTGGGTCAGAATGCTGGCTCCTTCCAGCGCTTTCAGCGTGTTGGTGCCATAGGGTTCCCAGAATTCTGAGGCTGCCACGCCGCCGCCGATCATCGCGGCAAAGGCATCGTCGGCGATGATGTTGCGGTAGACGACGGAGTCATAGGCGGCGCCGTTCTGCTCCAGCCACATGGCGACATAGATCTGCGCCAGCCCGCCTTCGAGCACTGCAACCTCTTTGCCGGCCAAGTCGGCAGCGGATTCAATGCCGGGGCCTGCGACGACCTTGTCGGTGCCGTTGGACAGATTGCCGAATGCCACCAGCTTGACCGGCAGGCCGCGTTCGACCCCGACGGGGGTGAATTCGGCAGTGGAGGAGACCACGTCGAGCTGGCCTGCGGCAACCAGGTTGAAACTTTCATAGGGGTCTTCGATGGTCTGGTACTGAATGTCCAGATCCGGGGCGAGGCCCTTTTCAGCCGCGATGTGCCAGAAGCCGTAGCCCGGCCAGGTGAAGCCCGCGATCTTGACGCTTTCTGCGGCCCATACGGGGGCGGCGGCGCCTGCCAGTGCTAGGGCTGCGAGGCAGCCACTGGCGGATTTCAGCAGTTTCTTGGTCATCGTCACGATACCTCCCTTGCGACGTCACATTGTTGTTTGGGTGTTTATGAGGTCTGCTTTGGCTCCTCAGGAATATTCGTCGAGATATTGAAATGCCCGGCGGTGCAGCGCCCGCAGCAGGTAGTCGAAGATCAGCCCCAGCAGACCGATCACCAGGATGCCGGCCATGATTTGATCCACATGCAGGAAACGTTTGGCGCGCATCATCATGGCGCCGATGCCGGCGTCGGCGGCGGTGATCTCGGCAATCACCAGATATGTCCAGCTGACCGCCAGCATCTGGCGCATGGCGATCACGATGTTGGGGAAAGCAGCCGGGACCACGACGCTGCGCAGCACCTGCCAGCGGGAGCCGCCCAGGGTCACGGATGTATTGATCAGATCTTTCGGCACCGCCTTGGTATGGTCGGCAATCAGGGTGATCAGGAACCAGATCACGCCGATGAACAGCAGCGCTAGTTTCTGCGCATCGCCCGCCCCGAACCACATCAGCAACAGGGGAATGAAGGAAGGGGCGGGCAGGTAGCGCCAAGCCGAGACGAAGGGGGAGAAAAACGCTTCGACCGATTTGAACGCGCCCATCAGGATGCCAAGCGGCACCGCCACTGCGCAGGCCAGGGCAAAGCTGAACATCACCCGCCAGACACTGACCAGCACATCACCGAGAAAACCTTGCTCGGTGAAAAGCGTGTAAAGCGCTGTCAGGACCTTGCCGGGCCCTGGCAGCAGGATTGCGGGCATCATGCCGGACCAGGCGGCGATCTGCCAGATGGCAAAGAACAGGACCCAGACCGCCACCCCGAGGGTGAGGCGCCAGGACGCAGGGATATCCGATTTGAACTCGAAGATCCGCAGTTTTGGGCGCGTGTCCTTGGCCCGGGTTGCTGGTAAAGTCCGAAGGGCCTGGGTCATGGGTCTGTCCTTTGCTGGGAGGATTAGTAGAGGCGCAGGTATTCCTGCACTTCCCAGTCGGTGACCGACTGGTGGTAGCGCTCCCATTCATCGTTCTTGTATTCGAGGTACGACTTGCGCATCACCGGCCCCATCACATGCTCGGCCATCTCGTCATGGCGCAGCGCCTCGATGGCGTTGAACAGGGTGCGGGGCAGGCGGCGGATGCCGAGTTCGGTGAGTTCGGCTTCGGTCTTCGAGTACAGATCGAAGTCGGTCGGTTTGCCCGGGTCGATCTTGTTCTTGATGCCCTTCAATGCGCAGCTCAGGTGCATCGCCATCGCCAGGTAGACGTTCATGGTCATGTCGCAGGCGCGGTTTTCGATGCAGTGTCGGCTTTGCGGCAGCCGGAACTGGGCGGAGCGGTTGTTGAAGCCGTAGGTGATGTTGGTCGGCGCCCAGGTGACGGTGCCGCCCTCAAAACCGCCCACCCGCGGCACCAGGCCGTTGTAGGAGTTCACCGTCGGGCAGGTGATCGCGGTGATCGCCTCGGCATGGCTCATCAGCCCGCCCACGGCCCAGCGGCTTTCGTCGGACCAGTCGCTGCCGTCGGCGGTTTCAAAGATGTTCTCGCCCGGGCGGCTGTCATGCTGCATCGACATGTTGATATGCGCGCCGGAGCGCCAGTCGCCCACCGTCGGCTTCGGCATGAAGGTCACGAACATGCCGTGCTTCTTGGCCACTTCCTTGAGGGTGATGCGCAGGAAGGCCAGCCGGTCCGACATCTCCAGCATGTTGGTATAGTGGAAATCCAGCTCGAACTGGGAATAGGCGCCCTCGGCCACCACGTCGTGCAGGTTCCAGCCCAGGCCCTCGATGATGTCGATCATGTCCTTCAGAAACGGCATCGAGTCGATGGAGTATTCCACATCATAGCCGAAGGCCTGGCGGCGCGGGCTGATCGCCTTGCCCAGATCATCGTCGAATGCTTTCACCGGCAGGCCGTTTTCGTCGTATTTCATCACGATGAATTCGGGCTCGACGCCGGCAAAGCCAGTGTAGCCTTCCAGCTTGGCTTCATGCATGGCCCGCTTCAAGGCTTGGCGCGAGCAGACGTTATAAGGCGCGTCTTCCCAGTAGAGGTCCGAGAAGATGATCGCCATCGAGGTGTCCCACGGGCAGACATAGACGGCGTCCAGATCCGGCACCACCACCTGGTCGCTGTCGGCGGGGCTGAGCTCTGGCACAAAGGAGATCGAGTGCACTGCGAACTGCGGGCCCTTGCCGAGGCAGAGCGGTTCGAAGTCGCTCATCGGCACCGGTTTGGTCTTGGGGATGCCGTGCAGGTCGATCCAGGCCGCCATGACGTATTTGACGCCGGCTGCTTCCAGCTGCTCGCGCACTTCGGGGATGCGGGGGCGGTTGCGCTCCACCGCGTCATCGAAGCTTTCGTAATAGATCTTCGCTTCGGGATTGGCTTTTAGCATGGTTATTCCTCCCATAGATTGGCACGCGGGGAATGGCACAGGGGTGCCGTTCACTACCGGGGGCCGGTCAGCGTTGTTTTGATTTCGATTTCTGCAGTTCCCCGGCGAAAAGGGCGGGCAACCCGTCGCCCGGGGCTCGGACTAGGGTGCCCAGTCGCCAGGAGTGGCGTTTCTTAGCCCGGGACAAAATCCGACGGGTCAATGCCCGGGACCTCGGTGATCCCGGCCAGCTGTTTCCAGTTGTGCGGATAGGCGGCGTAGAAGATCACGCATTTGCCGTCCGCTTCGTATGAGATGTGGTTGTCCTTGGGCACAAACAGCACGTCGCCGCGATTGCAGATGTATTCCTTGCCATCGCAGACCAGGCGGAATGTGCCTTCCAGGCAATAGATGATCTCGTCGCAAGTCAGATCCCACGGCACCTTGATGTTGTTCAGAACATTGATGCCGCCGCACATGGACTTGCTGAATTCGCTGGTGACCATCGGTTTGATGTAAGTGTCACTGTCGCCCATGGAGTCATAGCGCTCCTGGACCAGATCGAATTTGAAAAGCTGCGGTTGATCGCCCATGGGTTATGCCCCTTCGCTGGCCAGGTGTTTCAGGATGCTCTCGTTCAGTTCGACCTTGTAGCCGTCCGGGTCCTCGCAAAAGGCGATGACACGGGTGCCGTTCTTCATCGGTCCCGGCGGGCGGGTGATGTTGACACCCGCCGCGCCCAGCTGCTCGCAAGCAGCATAGACATCCGGTGTTTCAATGCAGATATGCCCCCAGCCGTTGCCTTTGTCGTAGGGTTCCTCCTGGTCCCAGTTTGCAGTGAGTTCCAGGGTGGGGGATGCCGCCTCCGGCCCGTAGCCGATGAAAGTGTTGGTGAATTTGCCTTCGGGGTAGTCGGTGCGGCGCAGCACCTCCATGCCCAGAATGCCGCAATAGAATTCCAGCGACTTCTCCATGTCCATCACCCGCATCATCGTGTGGGCCAGGCGGAAACCCTTGGAAATGGGTTCACTCATAAGTCTTGTTCCTTTTCGTTCAGGCGTTCGCCGGGGCGTTAGCCCCGTCGCTGGCCAGGTCGCATTCGATCAGGTCCTGGAAGGCGCGGACGCTGTCTTCCCAGGCGGGCGACAGCAAGCCGCCTTCGGTCGCAACCGGGGATTTGCGTCCCTCGTACATGCGTTCGACCATCTCGTGGTCTTCCTTGTGGACGTCCCACCAAAGATCCTTGAGGCCCTGGATTTCTTCAGGCGTCAGCTGCTGCCCCTCGGTGGTGTAGAGGGCGCGGTACTGGCGCATCTTGCCGGGGCCGATGGGTACATTCAGGTAGACACCCAGCTGATCGGGGAAATAGCGGCCCAGGATAAAGTTGGGATAAAGCGTCAGATAACGAGAGCTGACGCCAAGGCTGCCGGAGGTGCCGATCTCCTCCTTCAGATCGACCGCGCTGCCTATGCAGTTTCCGTCGGTGATGGTGTAGTGATCCTCCAGCGGCTGGTCGGTGGTCGAGGAATGCACGAACTGGACATGGTAGGGCTCGATGAAGTTCTCCATGATCAGTTTCCAGTTGGTGTCGATCTCGCCGAAGTCCAGCAGGCCGATCGGCTCAACCTTGGCAAAATCCATCCCCTCCAACCGGCCGATCAGCGGCGCGGCGTAGTCTTCGAACTCTGGCGCATTTCCGTCCAGATTGACAAAAATCCAGTCGTGCCAGACATGGGTGCGGACCGGCTTCAGACGGTGCTCCTTAAGGTCGAAACCGTCGAACTCCTGCTTGCCGGTGCCGGCAAAATGCGGCGCAGCACGCAGGCGGCCTTCCAGGTCATAGGCCCAGGCGTGATAGGGGCAGCGGATCAGCTTGCCAACATTCTTGGGCTTGTCGACCAGGGTCATGCAGCGGTGCAGGCAAACATTGTGGAACACCTGGATGGCTCCGTCCTGGCCGCGAACGGTCAGCAGCGGCAGGCCGGCGCAGGTGATCGGATG
>JBFOLS010000098.1:0-6741 GCA_040830225.1 Leisingera sp. | reverse complement strand
TTACACCTTGTGATTGCATCAAATCTAGCCGGGAACCCGTCCCGTCAAATACTGGAATTCACCACAGAAACGTAAAAATTCAGCCAAAGCGGCCAGTTTGCATCACAGTTTTAACTATTTTCAGGGCCTGCCGACACGAAATGGCCGGCAAAACTGCCGGCCACCTCATTAGAAAATGCTAGATACCGCCTTCAGTCAGTGGAGAAGGAAGGCAGCGAAAGACCACCGCCAGACGCTTGAACAGGCTGCACACGGCCGCCTGCCAATTTGGCCGAGGCCGCCGTTATCAGCTCTGCCCGTCCGGGCTGGCCGGGGGCAAAGACCGGGCTGGTGCCGCTGGCCAGCGATGTCATCGCCATGCCGTACCACTCCTGCGCCTTTTCAGCCGAAACCGGCACGCCGTAGCCCAGCGCCAAGTGGTGGCCTATCAGCTCGGCATAGGGGCGCTTGCCGGTACCGGTCAGGATCAATGCGGCACCCAGCGCCACATCCATGTCGTCGCGGCGGTAGCCCGAGAACAGGCAGATCCCTGCCGTGTTGGACAGCTGCTCAAGCGACATGCCCGATTGCAGCACGAACTTTTGCACATCGCCCATTACCTCGCCGCTGCCCGCAGTGCCGAGTTTGGCCAGGAACGGCTGCACGGCAGGCCCGAAGGCATCGCATTGGCTGTCGATCTGCGCCTGTGAGACGCCCTGCACCTTGCCTGCACGGGTTTCACCGGAGTTGATCGCATAGGAGCGGGCCAGGCAGAACTGCTCGCCCAGTGCCAGTTCCGGATCGGTCAGGTTGTCCACGGTCATGTAGCCGCCGTTGGAACTGGTCAGCAGGCTCAGCTTGCTGCAGTAGCTGGTGAGCGAGGCATTCTGCTCCGGCTGATCGAACAGGGTGATGCCGCCCAGCCCAGCGCTCTCCTGCCCGGCAAGGGCCATAACCGTGCTGCGGTTCTGCTGCGCGGCCTGCACCGGCGCCTCAGTCCCGGCATCCACCATCCGGCAGGTGCCCTGGTGGCAGGCAAAGCTGGCAGGCGTTACGCCGCGGGCCAGGAAGTCATTGCGCTGATAGCCCTGCGGTGTGGAAGCAAAGACCATCACCGAGCAGTTCGACGCCCCGCACCAGAACGAGCTGCCAGAGACCGAAGTGTCCAGCACATAGTCATTGCGGCCATCGCCGTTCAGGTCCGCCAGTTGCATGAAACCGGTGCGCTGCAGCAACTGCTCACCCGTAGGCTCGGAGCTGGCGGCGATTTCATCTACAGCGTGGCTCACCTCAGGCGGCAGTCCTCCATATCCGCCGCCGCTGTAGCCGCCGCCCGCAGTCCTGACGCCTGCGGCTTCATCCCGCCAGGTGTGCAAAAGGCCACGCACGCCGTTCGGGCCTTGCATCGCCTTGATCACCTGCGGGCCGCCGATTTGCGCCCGATTGTAGGAACTGACCAGGAAGTTACGCTCGTACGGTGCCAAATAGCCGGTGGCCGGAAAGCCCATGTGGATCTGGTACTGGGTGATCGCGGCGCGCGACCGGCGACCCAGCACCCCGTCCGGCGATCCGGCGTTGAATCCGAAGTAATTAAGCGCCACCTGGCTCTCGCGGTTTTCAGCCCGCGTGGCAGAATAGGCCGGCGCCCGTCGGTAAGTCGTACCCCGCTGGCGCTGCTTGTTCCTGTGGACTTCGTTGACGATGACACCGCCGATCACGGCGCCTGCGATGGCTGCTCCCAGTTCATCCGCGATGGCTGGACCAGTGGCCGATGTTGCCAGAAATACGGCTGTAAAGGCCGGCTTGAGCGGCTTAGTAAACATGATACTCGCCCCCTATGGATACTCGCTACGGAATCAGGATACTCCACAGGCAGCGCTCGCACCTAGGGGTTTTACGGTCACTTTACCGGCACAACGCCCCTGCATGACGGAAAAGGACAACATTGGCCATGGTTGAATGGATCATCTCAGAGGGTCTTGTTGATTATGATCAAGCGGTTGCCTTCATGGAGGAGCGGGCCGCAGCAATCGCTGCAGGCTCGGCGGAAGAATGCATATGGCTGGTCGAGCATCCGCCGCTTTACACCGCCGGCACCTCAGCCAAGCGCGAAGACCTGACTGATCCGGACCGGTTTCCCGTTTATGAGAGCAAGCGCGGCGGCCAGTACACGTACCACGGGCCAGGGCAGCGGGTGGTCTATGTGATGCTGAACGTCGGTGAGCGCGGCCACGATGTGCGCCGCTTTGTGCAGCAGCTGGAGACCTGGGTGATCGCCGCACTGGACGAGTTCAACGTCCAGGGCCACATCCGCGACGGCCGGGTCGGTGTCTGGGTTGAACGTCCGGAAAAGCCGCGGGCTGTCTCCGGCGGCATGGCGGAGGACAAAATCGCCGCCATCGGCATCCGCCTGCGCAAATGGGTGAGCTTCCATGGCATTTCGATCAACGTGGAGCCGGAGCTGGAGCATTTTACCGGCATCGTACCCTGCGGCATCACCGAATACGGTGTGACCAGCCTGGTCGATCTGGGGCTGCCGGTTACCATGGCAGACGTGGACGTGGCGCTGAAGCGCAGCTTTGATCAGGTGTTTGGCGACTGATCCCCGCCCGGTTCAGCGCTGCGCTGCTGCGGCGCAGTCCTGCAAGGTTGCAAGCACCAGCTCCGGAAATGTGTAAAACAACAGCGCGCCGGCCTCCTGGCTGACGCAAAGCTGGGCGTTCCGGATGCCGTTCAAGGAGTCGCGGATCACCGGCAAAGGCGCCACACGGTCTTCACCGCCATGCACGAACACGGCCTGCGTATCCCGGGCAAGGGCAAATTTCTGAAATCCCTGGCGCATCATCAGCACATCGGACACAAAGCCCGCTCCGCCCTGCTGCAGAAACAGTCCCTGGCTGTGCTTCAAAAGCGGCAGCAGGTCCATGGCGCGCAGCATTTCGCGCTCCCGGCCGCCGCGGCCCGTCTGAATTTTCAACAGTTTCTCGTGGCCGTACCAGCGCAAGGAGGCAGACCAGCCCTTCATCAGCGCGGGCAGCATCCACCTGGCCCGAGCGGCACAAAAGGCCACCAGCCAGGCATAGCCGCTGAGGCTGGAAAACTGCCGGGGCGAGTTGATCGTGCTGTTCGAAGCCACTGCCACCAGCCCCGATACCCGGCTGTGCAGGCGGTTGGCGGCCAGACAGCCGTAAAGCGCGCCGCCCCGGTGGCTGAGCAGCAGCGGCCGCTGCAGGTTCTCGCGGGCAATCAACGCATCCAGCTGCCTCACAAAGGTGTCTGCCGGATCCTGCCCCCTTTGCAGAGGCGAGGAGCCTCCGTACCCCGCCCGCATCGGCGCATATACCCGGAAGCCCAGCGTCCTTAGCTGCGGTTGCAGGCGCTGCAGCGGGGCAATCCCATCAAGCAGCCCGTGCAGATAGATCACCGGCTGCCCGGTGTCCCCGCCCAGCCGGAAATACTGTATCCTTTGTCCGCTGCTGTCCTGAAACTCGTCCGACGGCGGCAGCACTTCCCCGCGGGCGATCTTCAAATCCCTGGACCGTTCCTCTATCAGAAAGGCAGCCAGCCGGATCAGTTCGGCTGCTCCGGGCGCTCCCGCCCGTGCGGCAATCGGGCCAAGCGCTGCCGCCGCGCGGCGGCTGGTACCGGTCAGAACCGCCTCGAGCGGTTCAAGATCCGCAGCTTGCAAGCCAAATGCAGCCGCCAGCGGCGCGGCAGCGTCACCGCTCCATTCCACATCCAGCCGCTCGGCCATAACCGCCGCCGCTGCCCCGTTTGCACGGCCGGTCCAGACCGGGCGGCACAGGAACTTATCGCCTGGGCGGAAGGTTTCGAGAACCAGCACCTCCTGAGCCGGAACCGCCCCCTGGCGCACCTGCTCCAGAAAATTGCGCCAGCGCCCGGCCGCCGCCGCCGTCAGCCCCATCGCGGCAGGCAGGTCCGTCCCGCCACTCAGCTGCCGCGCCGCACGCTGCGAAGCATTCAGAAGCCCCTCGCCCGGCCCGGCACCGGCCAGCAGCCAGAACCGGCTGCATTGGCCGGAATAGCCGCAAGGATGGGGCCTTCCGGCCCTTTGCCACTCCTGTTCCTGAATTTCCGCCGCACGGGCAAAATGCGCCTGCAGAACCGGCGCCGCCCTCACCTGCTCCATCGGCCACCGGCTGTCCGGCGACCTGCCGAAACCCTGCTCCGGCAGCAGCCCGGCAGAAAACCGGTCGAATTGCTCGGCCCGTATCATCGTTTCATAAATTGCGGCAACAACCTGGTCTTGCGACAAGGCCTGCGCACGGCACAAGAGCGTCACTCCTGCCCCTCCAATACTGCTTCCCACATCAAGAGGGCAGCGCGCAGTGCAAGCATAGGCATGGGTCCGGGCCTTCTTCTGGCCCGCCCGTCTCAGGCAAGTTGCCCGTTAACTGAAAATCCCCGGCTTGTGCCCTCTCCGGCGGAGCTGGCAGGCGATGCCGGACCGGCCCACTTCTTGGGCTCCCATACGCTTGGGCGCGCGCGCCCTCTCCGAACTACAACCAATTTGAGAACCAGCTATGAGCAAATTCAACCAAAATTCAACATTTAATTCAAATGCGTCATTTTGCATAAAAGCGCCGCCCGGAAAGGCGGCGTTTAAGAAACTCATTTTGGCCCGGAAACCCGGCCTCAGCCGGTCTTCAGAGCGGCCCGGATTTTTTTCGCGTGCTCCTGGATCATCGCCTGATCCCCCATCTGTCCCGGAGGGCGCAGCCGGTCGCCCTCGCGGCGCGGCAGCACATGCATGTGGAGGTGGAACACTTCCTGCCCGCCAGCCGCCTCGTTGAATTGCTGCACGGTGACGCCGTCGGACCCGAATGCCTTGATCACCGCATGCGACAGTTTCTGCACGGTCCGCATCACCGCTGCGAGCTGCGCCGGGCTGGCATCCAGCAGATTGCGGCAGGGTGTCTTCGGAATCACCAGCAGGTGCCCGTCCGTGCGGGGCATGATATCCATGAAGGCCAGCGTCTCGTCATCCTCGTAAACACGGGCCGAGGGAATCTCGCCGCGCAGCAGTTTCGCAAAGATGTTGTCAGGATCATATTCGGGCATGCGTCTGGCCTCCTGTTGTGGCGTTTTGACGGTTGTGCGCGTGCCTTGCGGCCAGGTCAAGCGCCCTTGGTCTGCGGCCCGTTAACGACATTCAAGCCCCTGCGGCAATAAATCTTGATCCAGATCAAACTCCGCCATTGAAGGCCCCGGCAGGCCGCTCTAATACTCCGAAAGAATCCAGGCCGCCCGGAGTCCGTCTCCGGGGGCCTTTCGTTATGCAGCAGGAGGCACATAAATGGCAGACGCAGCCATTCATGGTCACGGCCACGAGGACGAGCGCTCTTTTTTCCAGCGCTGGTTCATGAGCACGAACCATAAAGACATTGGTATCCTTTACCTGATCGTTTCGGCGATCGCGGGTCTCATCTCTGTCATCTTCACCGTTTACATGCGGATGGAGCTGATGGATCCGGGCGTTCAGTACATGTGCCTGGAGGGCGCGCGCATGTTTGCCGACGCCTCCGCAGAATGTACCCCGAACGGCCACCTCTGGAACGTGATGATCACCGCCCACGGCATCCTGATGATGTTCTTCGTGGTGATTCCGGCTCTGTTCGGCGGTTTCGGCAACTACTTCATGCCGCTGCAGATCGGCGCGCCCGACATGGCGTTCCCGCGGATGAACAACCTGTCGTTCTGGATGTATGTCGCAGGCACCTCGCTGGCAGTCCTCTCGGTTGTCTCCCCGGGCGGCAATGACCAGCTGGGCTCCGGCGTCGGCTGGGTTCTGTACCCGCCGCTCAGCGTGAACGAAGGCGGCTACTCGATGGACCTGGCAATCTTTGCCGTGCACGTCTCCGGCGCCTCCTCGATCCTGGGTGCGATCAACATGATCACCACCTTCCTGAACATGCGCGCACCGGGCATGACCCTGTTCAAAGTGCCGCTGTTTTCCTGGTCGATCTTCGTCACTTCCTGGCTGATCCTGCTGTCGCTGCCGGTTCTGGCGGGCGCCATCACCATGCTGCTGATGGACCGCAACTTCGGCTTCACCTTCTTTGATGCGGCCGGCGGCGGCGACCCGATCCTGTACCAGCACATCCTGTGGTTCTTCGGCCACCCGGAAGTGTACATCGTGATCCTGCCGGGCTTCGGCATCATCTCCCACGTGATCGCCACCTTCGCGCGCAAGCCGGTCTTCGGCTACCTGCCGATGGTCTGGGCCATCATCGCGATTGGTGTTCTGGGCTTCGTCGTCTGGGCGCACCACATGTACACCGTCGGTATGTCGCTGAACCAGCAGGCCTACTTCATGCTGGCCACCATGGTGATCGCGGTTCCCACCGGGGTTAAGGTGTTCTCCTGGATCGCCACCATGTGGGGCGGCTCGATCGAGTTCAAAGCCCCGATGATGTTTGCCTTCGGCTTCCTGTTCCTGTTCACCGTCGGCGGTGTGACCGGTGTGGTGCTGTCGCAGGCCTCCGTGGACCGTGCCTATCACGACACCTACTATGTTGTGGCGCACTTCCACTATGTGATGTCGCTGGGTGCCGTCTTTGCGATCTTCGCAGGCATCTACTTCTACTTCGGCAAGATGACCGGCCGCCAGTACAACGAGCTGGGCGCACAGATCCACTTCTGGCTGTTCTTCATCGGCGCCAACCTGACCTTCTTCCCGCAGCACTTCCTGGGCCGCCAGGGCATGCCGCGCCGGTACATCGACTACCCGGAAGGTTTCGC
>JBFOLS010000097.1:0-7244 GCA_040830225.1 Leisingera sp. | reverse complement strand
GTTTGCCTTTCAAAGGACCGTCTGACAGCTTTGCCGCAATGGCCGCCAGGATTTCCTCCGGTTCCGCCATCCGGCCGGCACCGAATTCGCCGCAGGCCATGCTGCCTTCGTTCGGACCTGCAAAGGACACCCCGTCGCCTTTCAGCGTTTCGGCATTGCGCCGCGTCGCAGGGTGCTCCCACATGCGGACATTCATTGCAGGCGCCAGCAGCACCGGCGTGTCGGTAGCCAGCAAAAGGGTTGAGGCAAGATCGTTTGCGTGCCCCTGTGCCATCTTGGCCATCAAATCTGCCGTAGCCGGTGCCACAACAAGGAGATCGGCACTGCGCGAGAGTTGAATGTGGCCCATTTCCGCCTCTGCCGTCAGATCGAAAAGCTCCTGATGCACAGCGGTTCCAGCCAGTGCTGAAACTGACAGCGGTGTGACGAACTCTGCGCCCGCCTTCGTCAGCACCGGGGTCACGCGGGCACCCTGGTCCTGGAGGCGGCGGATAAGCTCAAGGGATTTATAGGCCGCAATGCCGCCGCCGATGATCAGGAGGATATGTTTGCCAGCCAGCATTTTCGCGTCCTTGCCCCGGGTTTCAGGCGACTTTACTGTTTACTGCGCTGCGGCGGAAGAAGGAAACGGTTTCTCCCCAACCTGCCTGCACTTAGCCGTTGCCAGAATTTCCCGTCCCCGCGCGGCGTAGGCCCTTGGGCCCTTTCCCTGGCGGCATGGGCCAAGCGCGTGCTGCGCGCAGCGCGGTTCGGCGCTTCACCGGCACTGGTGATGCCGGCGCCGGAAGATTCAGCCGCTGTTTTTGAATGCCAGGCAGGGGTCCGGGCGCGGCACAGAAGAGGCATTCAGAAAGAGATCAAACGCGCCTGAAATCTCACCGCCCTCGCTTTGCCCCAAGCTTACGAGCACTGCCGACGGCCGGGCTTTGGCGAGGTAAACCGGCAGCCCGCGGTCCGTTCTTGCATGGCCGTTGCCGGTAATCACGGCAACCGGCCCGCCGGTCTCGGCCAGCGCCATATCCACTGCGGCAGCCAGGGCCGCATCCCGCAGGCGCTGAAACTCCACCAGAACCGGAAGCATCTCGGCAGGCATGGCATTGCAATGGCTGGCCAGCTGATCAGCCTCCCGCGCCGCCTGCTCATCTTGCGGCAAGGGCTGGTCCAGACCGAAGCGGGCGGCGGCCTCCGCACCAAAGTAAGCTGCGACCCCCTGCTTCAGCGCCTTGGAAGCTTCCCGCCGAGGCACCAGGGCACCGTATTGCCGGGCTTCCTTTGCGGCGGCAAAAACTGGAGCGTAAAGGCTGAAGCCGGGCCAGCCGGACCGGTCCCAGTCCAGTTGCTTTACAACATACTCCGCATCATCCAGCCTGGCAGCATCAAGACCGGCAGCCTGCGCTTCCGTGATCATTTCCCAAACCACTGCCTTGGGCTGGAGCATGTCCAGCAGAGCCGCCTGATTCAGATGGTGCTGCGGATTGTCATGCACTTCACCCAGAACCGCCACATCGGCCCCGCGCAGGGCTTCAGCAGCCTCGCTGGCGTCGTTCAGCGTGACGGTGGCAGACAGTGTTGACGCAATGGCCGCCCCGCAGAGCGAGGCGGCCAAAGCTGTTGCGATGCTCAATGCAGTCTTTACCAGCTTTCTCATGAAAGCAGTCTGTGCACCTCGCGCGATTTGCTTTCAAGGCATTTACGCATTTTCTGGAAAGCTCCGGCCTCAAGCTGGCGCACCCGCTCCTTGGAGAGCCCAAGCTCATTGCCCAGGCTTTCCAGCGTCCGCGGCCGATCACGCAGCTTTCGCTCAGTGATGATGAAGCGCTCGCGCTCGTTCAGAGCCTGAAGTGCCGAGACCAGCCATTTGCGCAGCTGGCGGCGGTCGTGGCGCTCCTGCACCAGTTCATCGGCCTGTGTGGCATCATCCTCAAGCGCGTCGATCCACTCACGGCCCTCCTCGTCGGTGGACTGCACCGCGTTGAGCGAGAAGTCCGCACCGGAAAGGCGCCCCTCCATCATCTCCACATCGCGCAGCGGCACCCCGATTTCGGTCGCGATCTTCTGGTGCAACTGATGCTGGTCCAGCCGCACCCCCGAGGACCGCGCCTCGCGCTCAAGCTGCGCCTGCACCCGGCGCATGTTGAAGAACAGCGATTTCTGCGACGAGGTCGAGCCGGTGCGCACCATCGACCAGTTACGCATCACGTAGTCCTGAATCGACGCTTTGATCCACCAGACCGCATAGGTCGAGAACCGCACCCCGCGGTCCGGATCAAACTTGTCTGCCGCCTTCATCAGACCCAGGCCTGCCTCCTGGATCAAATCGTTCATCGGCGCCCCGTACCGCTTGAACTTGGCGGCCATGGAAATTGCCAGCCGCATATAGGCGTTGATGAGCCGGTGCAGCGACTTCACGTCGCGGTCGTCGCGCCAAGCGTAAGCCAGGCGCAGCTCCGTCTTTGCATCCAGCAGCTCTGCCTTCATCGCCTGTCTTGGCAATGGGTTTTCGAGTGTATGATCAAGTGCCATGTGTTTTCCCCCCGGAAACTAATTAACAAACTGCCGCCTGGGGACGCGCATGGAACAAGGTTGGGCCCGGTTCTTATTCAGACCGGCAGCAAACATCAGCGCATTGGATACGACTCTTGGCACATCCACGGGCCAAAAAACGGAAAAGCAAAATTGTATTTTGGCCCCTGCGCAGACTTTCCCGGCCTTAATAATGGAACCCCGGGATACTGCGGTCTCTTGTCTTCACCGGGCCCTGCGGTTACCCACAGGAACGGCTTCGGTACTTACAGGTTAGCAAAAAATGCCGGCAAATGTAACTTTTATTCTAGGCGGTGCTGCTTCCGGTAAATCCGCCTTTGCCGAACAGGTCTGCATAAGCACCGGAAAAGACAGAGTTTACTGGGCAACTGCGCGAATTTTCGACAGCGAAATGCGTGAAAAAGTGTCCCGCCATTTGCAACAAAGAGGCGAGGGATGGGCCACTGTTGAAGAGCCGGAAACCGCAGGAACGGTTTTGGAGGCGCTTGAGCCGGGGCAAATCTGCCTGATGGACTGCGCCACCATGTGGCTGACCAACCATCTGCTGGCCGAACATGATCTGGAGGCCTCCCAAACTGAATTGCTGGCGGCAGTGGAGCATTGCAAGGCGGACGTGGTGATTGTTTCCAATGAAACCGGCCTGGGCATCGTGCCTGAGAACAAGCTGGCCCGCCGTTTCCGCGAAGCCCAGGGAAGGCTCAACATCGCGCTGGCGGCACGGGCGGATACAGTAGTGCAGGTGACGGCCGGGCTGCCGTTGGTGCTGAAGGGCTCGCTATGATCACCCGGCTCTTTCTGATCCGGCATGGGCCGACACATGCCAAATCCATGGTCGGCTGGTCGGATCTGCCCGCTGACCTTTCCGATACTGAGGCGCTGGCGCGGCTGTCCGCCTATCTGCCCGCGGAGGCGCTGGTGGTGTCTTCCGACCTGTCACGCGCGGTGGAGACTGCCACGGCTCTCCAGGGAGGCCGGACCCGCCTGCCGCATGTGGAGGCCCTGCGCGAGATCCATTTCGGTGCTTGGGAGCTGCGGACCTGGGCCGAAGTGGATGCCGAAGACCCGGATCGCATCCGCGCCTATTGGGAAACACCCGGCGATGTGACCCCGCCAGGCGGCGAAAGCTGGAACCAGGTCTGCAACCGGGTCGATGCCGCCATCGATGCCCTGATTGACATACACCGGGGGCGCGACCTGATCATTGTCGGCCATTTCGGTCAGATCGTGACCCAAATCCAACGGGCTCACATGCTGACTGCAGAGGAAGCCTTTGGCCACAAAATAGACAATCTGTCGGTCAGCGAGGTCTCGCTTGGCCCCGATGGCTGGCGAACAGGTGTGATCAATCACCTGCCGTGACGGGTGCCATCACAAACATTCCATTTTGAAATACATGGCAGCGCGTTAGCCTCCTGCCATGGCTTATGAAATCTATATTGGCGACCGCATGTTCTCCAGCTGGTCATTGCGCGGCTGGCTCATGCTCGAAAAATTCTCTCTGCCCCATACTGTCCGCATGGTTGGGCTTTATTCCGGCACCATGGCGCAGGATATGGCGCATCTTGCCCCGGCCCGACTGGTGCCCGCCCTGCGCACGCCCGAAGGCACGGTGGTGGGCGAAAGCCTGGCCATTGCCGAGACCCTGGCCGAGCGGCACCCGGAAGCGGGACTGTGGCCGGCAGATCCAGCACAGCGCACCACCGCCCGCTGGCTGGCAGCGGAAATGGTGGGCGGCTTTTCTGCCCTGCGCGGCGAATGCCCGATGCAGCTGGCGCACATGTATGAAGGGTTTGAAGTCTCCCCTGCAGTGAAGGCGGATCTGGAACGGATCGAAGCGCTGTTCGCCCATGCCCGCGCTGTATCCGGCCGTTCCGCAGGCTATCTGTTCGAACCTTATTCCCTGGCCGACGTCTTCTATACACCGGTGGCTGCGAGGATCATGGGCTATGGGCTGCCGGTCTCTGCCGCAACCCGCGGTTATTGCAAGCTGCTGCTCTCCGACCCGGCCGTTCTGCAATGGCAGGCACAGGCACATGAGGTCAGCTATGATCCGGAGCCGTATGCATTGGATCTGCCGCGGCGCCCCTGGTTCCTGGACTGATCTGAAGGCCAGCGCGAAAACTACGTGAATTCGCCGCTGGCCACCACTCGCGTTAACGACTCGGAAACCACGATTAACAAGCATTTCCCCCTGAACCGCAGGAGGCTGGGAGAAATGACCGCACGTTCCTACACAGTTGCCTTTCAAGGGGTCGAGGCCCGCCTGGTTGAGGTGCAATGCGCCGTCGCCCCCGGGCTGCCCGCCTTCTCGGTGGTCGGGCTGCCGGACAAGGCGGTTCAAGAAGCCCGCGAACGGGTGCGGGCAGCCTTTGCTGCGATGTCCATCGCCCTGCCCTCCCGGCGGATCACTATAAACCTGTCACCTGCCGACTTGCCCAAGGAGGGCAGCCATTTCGACTTGCCGATCGCACTGGCGCTGCTGGCGGCCATTGGCATCATCCCGGCGGAGAAGGCTGAGGAAACCATTGCCCTGGGAGAGCTGTCGCTGGACGGCCAGCTGATGCCGGTGGCGGGCGCTCTGCCTGCGGCTGTGACGGCTGCAGAAGAAGAGCGCATGCTGCTGTGCCCGAAGCCCTCTGGACCAGAGGCTGCCTGGGTTGAGGCCGCCCAGGTGATCGGTGCTGCCACGCTGACCGAAGTGGTGCAGCATTACACTGGCCAGCGACGCATTGAGCCTTCGACGCCGGGTGAGGCCTTCAGCGGCCTCGGCGGCAGGGACCTGCGCGATGTGAAGGGGCAGGAGCAGGCCAAGCGGGCACTGGAAATCGCAGCAGCCGGGCGCCACCACATGCTGATGGTCGGCCCGCCCGGTTCCGGAAAATCGATGCTGGCGGCGCGGCTGCCCTCGATTCTTCCGCCGCTGTCGCCGGGTGAGGCGCTGGAAACCTCGATGATCCAATCCTTGTGCGGGTTGATCGACGAAGGCGGCATCAGCCGGGCGCGCCCTTTCCGGGAGCCGCACCACACAGCCTCGATGGCCGCAATCGCTGGAGGCGGGCGGCGGGCGCAGCCGGGTGAAATCAGCCTCGCCCACAATGGTGTCCTGTTCCTGGACGAGTTGCCGGAATTCGGCCGCTCGGTGCTGGAAACCCTGCGCCAGCCGCTGGAGACCGGCGAGGTGATGGTGGCGCGTGCCAATGCCCATGTGAAATACCCCAGCCGCTTCATGCTGGTGGCCGCAGCCAACCCGTGCAAATGCGGCTATCTGGCGGACGCCAACCGTGCCTGCTCCCGCGCGCCAATTTGCGGAGCGGATTACCTGGGGCGGATATCCGGGCCTTTGCTGGACCGGTTCGACCTGCATCTGGATGTGCCGCCGGTGGATGTGGCTGATCTGGAGCTGCCGCCCTGCGCCGAAGGCTCTGCCGAAGTTGCTCAGCGGGTAGCCATTGCCCGGGAAATGCAAGCCGCGCGTTTTCAAGGCCATCCTGGTCTGCGCCAGAATGCCGATGCGGAAGGAACCCTGCTGGAACAGATCGCCGCGCCGGATGCGGGCAGCCGCGAACTGCTGATCCGTGCCGCGGAACGCTTTGGCCTCAGCGCCCGCGGCTATCACCGGGTGCTGCGGGTGGCACGCACAATTGCGGACCTGGCTTGCGAGGAACACGTCCAGCGCCAGCATTTTGCAGAAGCGCTGCATTTCCGCCTGCCGGCCTGAGACACAGCCCCCCGGCACACGCCCGCCCGGGCGCAAACACTGTTGCCCTTATTCCGCTGACCTTCCGGCAAACACCCCGGCTGCAAATGCCGCCGCCTCTTCCAGTGCCGCCTGCCCTTCAGGCAAATGACCGGCCATGAACTGCCAGACATGCGGCACATTGCGCCAGAGGCTGAGGCGAACGGTACCGCCCGCCTCCTCCAGCTTCTCCGCCATGCGCTGCGAATCCGACAGAAGGACTTCGGTGCTTCCGGCTTGGATCAGCACCGGCGGCGGATCGGGGAACGCAGCAAACAGCGGTGAGGCACGCCCGTCCGATGGGTCCGCGCCATCCAGATACTGGTCCACGGCCTCCTGCATCCGGCCAGCCGGAATGATCACGTCGCGGTTTCGGTTGGTCTGAATGCTTGCTCCGCTCAGCGTCAGATCGCACCAAGGGGAAAAGGCAACCAGGCCTGCGGGGCGCTCATCCTGCGCCAAATTGCCTGCAAGAAGCGCCAGCGCCAGCCCGCCGCCGGCGCTGTCGCCTGCAATCAGAATGTCTTCTGCTGCATAGCCGGTTTCGCGCAGATACTGCCAGGCGGCCATGGCGTCCTCGAAGGGCGCCGGAAAAGGGGCGTCTTGCATCAGCCGGTAGTCAGGCACCGCAATTTCCAGCCCGGCTGCCAGCGACAGGCGCGACAGCATCCCCTGGTATGCGCGGGCGCTGCCCGCCAGATAGGCACCGCCGTGCAGGAACAGAATGATCCGCCCCCCGCGCGCCTTGCCCGCGGAAACCAGCGTCAATGGAACAGGTGCGGGCCGCTGCAGCAGCCGGGTCAAGGGCAGTGCCGGATACAGGCGCGGCGCCATCACTTCGAAGACCCGGCGCGCCATTTCCGGGCTGCTGGTGTGCTGCAGCACCGGCTTCATGCCATAGCGCATCCATGCGTTTATGGCCCGGCGCTGCCAGCTCATCAGCTGATCTTGGCTTCGATCGCCT
>JBFOLS010000096.1:0-3951 GCA_040830225.1 Leisingera sp. | reverse complement strand
TGTCGGCAGAAACCGTGCTGAACGGTGAGGCGGTCAATGCGGATCACGTGGTGATCTATGACGACGACCACTACTATCTCGGCTCGGTCCTGGCGCTGCAGCTGCGCCAGAAGGGGCATAGGGTCACCCTGATAACGCCCGCGGGCCGCCCCTGCGACTGGGGTCAGTGGACCACCGAAGTCTATCAGTCCAACGCTGCGCTGATCGAGGCAGGCGTGGCTGTGGTGCCCAACCGGATGCTGGCGGCCGCGCAGAAGGGAGAAGCAGTACTGGCCTGCATGTTCTCGGACGACCGCAGTTCGCTGGCCTGCGATGCCATCATCCCCCTCACCCGCCGCCTGCCGGTGCTGGGACTGTATGAAGGGTTGAAGGCGATGGGAGACGGGCTGCAGGAGGCCGGGATCAAGTCGGTGGCCCGCATTGGCGATGCCGAAGCCCCCCACATCATCGCCGCCGCCGTGCAAAGCGGCTACCGCGCAGCGATGGACCTGGGACAGGACGTGGACCTGGCCAAGAAGTACGGCCGCCGCGAGCATACGGTCTAACTCCGCAACTTCAGCCATGGCCGGCGCTTTCGGATTGAACCGCCGGTCCCGCTTCAGAACTTCAGCACAAAAAAAGCGGGCGCCGGGACCACCGGTTGCGCCCGCCAGTTCGGGGAAGGGTGACGGGAGCCAGAGCCCCCCCTCCAACTCTACGCTGCCAACTGCGCCTCCACCTGCTGAATGGCGCGCTCCAGAATGTCGAACATTTCGTCGATCTGCTCGAGGGTGATGATCAGCGGCGGCGAGAACACTGCCATGTTGATCAGCGGGCGAACGATCAGGCCCATCTCCTCGCAAGCGGCATCGATCATCGAGCCCAGCTTGCGCTCGGCCTCCAAGTCCTCTGCCTGGCATTCGATGCAGCCCAACAGACCTTCGCCGCGGGCATCGCCAACGATATCGAACTTCATCAGGTCGCGCAGCCGGGCCTGGAAATGCGGGGTAACGGCGCGGACATGCTCAAGAATGCCTTCGCGTTCAATGATCTCAATGCTCTTAAGCGCTGCGACGCAGGACACGGGATGGCCGGAATAGGTGTAGCCGTTGGTATAGGCGGACGGGCTGCCCAGGTGGCTCATCTGCTCCATCACCCGGTCGGATATGATGCAGGCGCCCAGCGGCAGGTAGCCTGAGGTCAGCCCCTTGGCGCAGGTGATCATGTCGGGCTGGATGCCAAAGACTTCTTCGGAGGCGAACCAATGGCCGAGGCGGCCAAAGCCGGTTACCACCTCGTCGGAGATATGGAGGATGTCATTGGCCCGGCAGATCTCCCAGGTCCGCTTGTGATAGCCGGGCGCCGGCACGATGACACCGCCGGAAGACAGGATCGGCTCGGCGATGAAGGCGCCAATGTTGTCCGCGCCGATTTCCGCAATGGCGGCTTCCAGGTCCGTGACTTTGGCATCGCACCAGTCCTCGACGCTCATGCCGGCGGGACGGCGGTACGGGTTCACATCTGGCAGGAAATGCACCAGCCGGGTCTCAAAGTCGAAATGGCTCTGGTCGCGTTCCTTGCCGGTCACCGAAGGGGCCAGATAGGTGGAGCCGTGATAGCCTTTTTCGCGGGCAAGGATTTTCTTCTTCTGCGGCAGGCCGCGGCGGTTGTTCATGTACTGCATGGTGCGCAATGCCGTATCCACCGCGGTGGAACCGCCGGTGGTAAAGAAGACGTTGTTCAGATCGCCCGGCGCCATCTCCGCGATCTTTTTGGCCAGCACCGCCGAAGGCTCGGTGGTGTTGGTGAAGGGCGAGGTATAGGGCAGCTTCATCACCTGCGCGGCAATGGCATCCGCCATTTCCCGGCGGCCATAGCCGATCTGGGTGCACCACATGCCGCCCGGCCCGTCGATATAGCGCTTGCCGGAGGCGTCCCACAGATGGATGCCGTCAGCGGTCTCCATCAGCATGTTGTCGTAACCGCGCCAGTCATCCATGGCCATCCAGGGATGCAGCTGATGGGTGCGGTCCCACTCGTGCAGGGTGTCCGCGCTTGGTTCGTTGGCAAAGGTGTTCGGAGTCATTTTGGTCATTAGGGATACCTGTTACGGATTAAAACGGGCGCGGCGGGGTTGCCCGCGCGCGGCTGTGGATGAAGAAGGGCTTCTCTTCGATGGCGACTGGCACCAGGCGCCTCTCCCATTGGCCTTCCTCGTTGACGTAGACTTCGGCCCAGAGGTCATCGGTGATGCCTTCGCCGAAGGGCGCCTTGAATTCGGCCAGCGCGATGTTGCGCTTGGTGGTGGGGGACCAAACGCCGGAGGTCACATGCCCCACCTCTTTCTTTTTCTTATGGTAAATCAGCGCGCCGTCCGCGGGTTTGACGCCGCCGATGTCGGTCTTGCGCAGGTGGTAACGCAGGCCGGTTTGCTGCTGCTTCAGCAGCGCGCGACGGCCGTTGAAGTGGCCCTTGGTGAAATCCACCATCTTGCCAAGACCCAGTTCCAGAGGGCTGCGGCCGCGGCCCAGGCGCATCGCCCCATGCACCGGCTGGAAGTCAAAGCCTGCGGCGATGAACCCGGCCTCGATCCGGCAGATGTTGAGCGCCTCAAATCCAATCGCCTTCAGGCCCCAATGGCCGCCTGCGGCCCACAGGCGGTCCCAAAGCTCCAGTGCTTTCCCGTTCGGCACCCAAAGCTCATATCCCAGATCGCCGGTGAAGCCGGTGCGCGAGACCCAGAGGCCCGGCTCGATCTCGCGCCAGTCGAAGGGCTTCATATCAGCCACGGCGCCCAGACCGGCGTCCTGCAGCAACGAGAACGAGGTCGGCCCCTGCAACGACAGGGCGGCGATCCCGTGGCTTTCGTCGGTGATCTCAGCGTCAAAGCCCCAGGCGGTGTCCAGCAGCCACGTGTACATCGGCTCCTGGCAGCAGAGGCGGAAGTCAGTCCCTGAGAAGCGGAACAAGGTGCCGTCGTCGATCACCATGCCCTCTTCGTCGCACCACAGGACATAGCCGACCCGCCCGTCGCGCAGCTTGGCGGCGTCTCTGGTCACCAGGCGGTTCACCACCTTCAAGGCGTCCGGCCCGGTGATGCGGTATTTGTGCATCGGCGAGATGTCGAACAGGGTGCACTGGTTGCGGATGGCGAAATACTCGAACTCCACCGTGTCCAGCGCCGCGGGCGAAACATAGCCGGCCCAATTGGTCCAGCTTTTGGCGGTGCTGAGCGCCTCCAGCCGCGCGTGGAACGGGGTTTCGATCAGGCCGATGGGAACATGTTTGGTCATCAGATCACCCCGTCTTTCAGAAGCTGCAAAGCGCTGTTGCGCCCCGCAAGCCCGGTTACGTCACCGCCCGGATGGGCCCCTGCGCCGCAAAGGTAGTAGCCCTCGGGGCCAAAGCGGTAATGCGCCATGCCGTTGGCGGGCCGCACCGTGAGGATCTGGTCAATGCCCATCTCCGCATGATGCCAATGACCGCCCGGCGCGCCGGTGCGGGCTTCGATGCAGGCGGGGCTTAGCACCTGACGCTCCGTCACCATCGCACTGATGCTGGGTGCGTATTTTTCCAGAGTTGCGAGTGTGATGGCCGCCAGATTTTCGCGGGCCGCCTCATCCCAGCCGCCCTCCAGCCCGTAAGGAACTGAACTGACCACGGCCGACAGCACATGCCGCCCGCCATCCGCCAGCGCAGAGCCGCTTAGGGTGGGGATGACCGCTTCAATCACCGGGCTCTCCGGCAGTTCGCCGTATTTCGCCGGGTTGAAGGCGCGCTCCACATAAGTGGCGCTGGGGGCAATCAGCAGCCGGCCCGCGGCAAGCTCGGGGCTGAGTCCGGTGAACTCCGGGGCGGCGCTCAGCACCAGGTTGACTTTGGCTGCTGCGCCCTTGCAGCGCTGGTTGCGCATCCGGCGCACCATTTCGGTGTCGTAGTGCTCTGCACCTGCCAGCATCATCGCGGGCATCG
>JBFOLS010000095.1:0-3533 GCA_040830225.1 Leisingera sp. | reverse complement strand
TATCCTGGCGCCGAACTATCCCGCGGGCAAGGATGCGCTGACCGGATACAAACGCATGGACGGCGGTGAATTGGCAGGCGAGATCTACACTAAACTGGGCCCGAATGATTATGCGGCTGAGATTGCCCAGATCCGGGCGTCCGGGGCCGACTCGGGCTACTTCTTCCTGCCCGGCGGCATGGGGATTTCCTTCCTGAAGCAATATGCGGGCAGCGGTGTGGACCTGCCGGTTGTCGGTCCGGCGTTCTCCTTTGATCAGGGCATTCTGCAAGCCGTGGGCGAGGCCGCACTGGGTGTGAAAAACACGTCGCAGTGGAATAAGGACATCGACAACCCGGCGAACGCCGCCTTTGTCGCGGCCTTCCAGGAGAAATACGGCCGTTTGCCCTCGCTCTATGCCAGCCAGGGCTACGACACCGCCAACCTGATCCTGAGCGCGCTGGACAAGGCCGAAGCCTCTGATCAGGATGCTTTCCGCGCAGCGCTGAAGGCGGCGGAGTTCGACTCGGTCCGCGGTGACTTCGAGTTCGGCCCGAACCACCACCCAGTGCAGGACATCTATGTGCGTGAAGTGATCAAGGAAGGCGATGTCTTCACTAACAAGATCATCGCCACGGGCCTGAGCGATCACGCCGACGCCTATGCGGGCGAGTGCAAGATGTAAGGCATAGCCTGAATGCGGAGGCGCCGCGTGCGCCTCCGTAACCGGCAAGACTTCCCCTTCGGAAAATCAAATGACCTATATTCTAGTTCTGGAGCAGATCCTGAATGGGCTCCAGCTCGGGGTGATGCTGTTCCTTATGGCAGCCGGGCTGACGCTGGTGTTCGGGGTGATGGGGCTGATCAACCTGGCCCATGGTTCGCTCTACATGGTTGGCGCCTTTGCCGCCGCTGCTGTGGCGGGCTGGACCGGATCGTTCCTTCTGGCCTTGGCGGCGAGCCTTGCCGCGGCAGCCGCAGCGGGGGCGCTGATGGAGCTGGTGGTGATCCGGCGATTGTATCAGCGGGATCATCTCGACCAGGTGCTGGCGACATTTGCCCTGATCCTGATCTTTTCCGAAGGCACCCGCTGGCTGTTTGGGTCATTCCCGCTGTTTCTGGACGTGCCGTCGTACTTGTCCGGGCCGGTTAGCCTGCCGGGTGGGATTGAATACCCGCTCTACCGGCTGACGATTATCCTGATCGGTCTTGCGATTGCCGCTGGGCTGTTCATTCTGATCGCTCGCACCCGCATCGGCATTCAAATCCGTGCGGGCGAAGCAGACCGCGAGATGATTGCTGCGCTTGGCGTCGATATTTCCAAGCTCTACACGCTGGTTTTTGCCCTTGGCGCGGCGCTTGCAGGGCTTGCTGGGGCGCTGGTTGGTGCCATCCAGTCTGTGCAGGTCGGCATGGGCGAGCCGGTGTTGATCCTGGCATTTGTGGTGATTGTCATTGGCGGTATCGGATCGATCAAAGGCGCCTTGGCCGGGGCGCTTCTGGTCGGGATGACCGACACTTTGGGCGGCGTGTTCCTGCCGCAGCTGTTTGCCGTCTTTATGGATCCAGCCAGTGCAGCTTCGGCCGGCGCCTCTCTGGCGTCGATGCTGATCTACATCCTGATGGCGGCGATCCTGCTGGTGCGCCCATCGGGGCTTTTTGGAGGGAGCGCATGATGCTGACCCGTGAGAGCCTTCTCAATTGGGCGATGATTGCGGCGCTGGTGATCGTGCCGGTGGCTGCGTGGTCGCTGGACGAACCCTTTATCATCACGCTTGCAACCAAGGCTGCAATCCTGGCGCTGGCGGGCGTTGGCTTGAACATCGCCCTTGGCCTTGGCGGGCTGATCAGCTTAGGCCATGCGGCGTTTTTCGGCATTGGCGGTTACGCTATGGGCATCCTCGCCGCTCATGCGCAGAATTATGAACCTTTGTTTGACTGGCCGTTCCTGTTCGAGGGCAGCAACCAGATGCCGTTGATCTGGCTGGTGGCGGTCGTATGCAGCGCCCTGGCGGCGCTGGTGATCGGTGCGCTGTCCCTGCGCACCTCAGGTGTCTATTTCATCATGATCACGCTCGCTTTCGGTCAGATGCTTTACTACTTCGCAATCAGCTGGAGCGCCTACGGCGGCGAGGACGGTCTGTCGATCTGGGTGCGGAACGAGTTTCCGGGTCTGAATACCTTGGACCCGATCCAGTTCTTCGCCATCGCATATGTGATCCTGTGCCTGGCGCTGGTGTTTGCCGCCCGGCTGGCGCGCTCGCCTTTCGGCCTGGCACTGGCTGCGGCCCGCCAGAACGAGGACAGGGTCGAGGCCGTCGGCCTTACGCCCTTTACCCTGCGGCTGACGGCCTTTGTGATCTCCGGTGCCATCACAGGGCTGGCGGGGGCGCTGTTTGCTGACCTCAACCGTTTTGTCAGCCCTACCATGCTTAGCTGGCACACCAGCGGCGAGATCATGATCTTTGTGATCCTCGGCGGGGTGGGGCGGCTTTACGGGCCGGTGGCAGGCGCGGCGCTTTACATCATGCTGGAGCATCTTCTGGGCGGTATCAGTGACTACTGGCAGATCTTCCTCGGACTGCTTCTGTTGCTGATCGTGCTGTTTGCCCGCGGCGGGCTGATCGGGTCGCTGGCAGGACGGGAGAAGGCGCATGGCTGATGTGGTGCTGAAGACCGACAGGCTGAACAAGAGCTTTGGCGCGCTGAAGGCGAGCAGTGATGTCTCGCTGGATCTGCGAGTGGGAGAAATCCACGCGTTGATCGGCCCCAACGGTGCGGGAAAATCCACCCTGATCAAGCAGATCGCAGGCAATATCGCGCCAGACAGCGGCCGGGTAGAGCTTCTGGGGCGTGACGTGACTGCATTGGACACTATTGCGCGGGCGCGGATGGGGCTGGGGCGGACGTTCCAGATTTCGGCGCTGGCAATGGAATACACAGTGCTGCAGAATGCGGTGCTGGGCGCGCTTGGCGGGCAGGGCCGCCCGTTCCGCTTTTTTCGTAACGTTATGAAGGATCCGGCCCTGCTGGAACCAGCACGTGATGCCCTGGAACGTGTGGGGCTGATTGATGATGCCAGCCGCCGCACTGCCGATCTCTCGCACGGTCAGCGCCGTCAGCTAGAGGTGGCGGTGGCTCTGACATTGAAACCCAAGCTGTTTCTGATGGATGAACCGATGGCCGGGCTCGGTGCCGCGGGTTCAAAGGAACTGACCGGCTTCCTCGATGGGTTGCGGCAGCAGGCGCCGATCCTGCTGGTGGAGCACGACATGGACGCGGTGTTTGTCCTGGCCGACCGGATCAGCGTGCTGGTCTACGGGCAGATCATCGCTACCGGCACTGCGGATGAGATCCGCGCCAATGCCGAGGTGCGCCGCGCCTATCTGGGAGAGGAGGACACCGCATGAGCTTGCTGAGCTTGCGAGGGGTTGAGGCCTCATATGGTCCGGCCCAGGCCCTGTTCGGGGTCGATTTGGAGATCAGTGAAGGCGAAGTTGTAGCGCTGATGGGCCGCAACGGCATGGGCAAATCCACCACGATCAAGACGATCT
>JBFOLS010000094.1:0-6120 GCA_040830225.1 Leisingera sp. | reverse complement strand
TAAAGCCTTGTCCAGAGTTTCGAAAACGCCTTTAAGGCGCTCCATTGAAGCGGCCTTCAACGCAGCCTGCCGGTCCGGCTGCTGGTGGTAGAATTCCGGATGGTACTGGATGATCACATCCGGCTGCAGCGTGGTTGCCAGATAGTGGAACCACTGCAGAAAAGCGCCGCGGCGCGGATCGCCAGGCGGGATCACCAGGCCTGCTTCCGGGTGGCGTTCCGCCACATAGAGGCACACCGCGCCGGTCTCAAACACCGGGCCATCCGGGCCTGCCAGCGCCGGGGTACGGCAATGGGGACTCGCCGCCAGAAAGTCCGGGTCGGGATTCACGTCAAAGATCCGGATCCAGCGCACAGCATAGTCCGCGCCCGCTTCTTCCAGCACCGCATGGGCGCTCATCGCATAGGTATCAGGGGCGCAGAACAGGGTGTAATCAGGCATTTCACAGGTTCTCTTGCCGGAAAAACCGGCCCGCATGGGGAATGCGGGCCGACGTATCAGCGCGGGCGCCGGATCAGGCGTCGATCCAGGCCGTGCGCTGCATCTGGTAAAAGCCCAGCGGGCCAGAGCCATGCGGGGTGATGCCCTGCACCTCGTTGCGCGCAGCATCCACGAAGTTGCGGAAGCCAAGCGTGACATGGCCGCCGTCATCATGCAGCATATGCTGCATCTCTCCGTACATCTCCTTGCGCTTGGCAAAATCGGTGACCGAGCGTGCCTCAACCAGCAGCTTTTCGAAGCGCTCGTTGTTCCAAAGGGTCTCGTTCCAGCCGGACTCCGCGGCAAAGGCGATGGAGAAAATCAAATCCGGCACCGGCCGCGGGTCCCAGCCGGAGGTGACCATCGGCTTCTGGATCCAGACCGCCGACCAGAAGCTGTCCGAGGGCGGATTGATCACATTGAGGTTGATACCAGCCGCCTTGGCGCTCTGCTGCACATGCTGTGCCGAGGCCAGCGCCCCGGTGCCGGCCACATCAGAGCCGTAGATATCAATCGGCACATTCTCCAGCCCGGCTTTCTTGATGAAATGGCGCGCCTTGTCCGGGTCATAGGTCCGCTGCGGGATGTCAGCATTGTAATAAGGGTCAATCGGCGCAATCGGGTGGTCGTTGCCGACGCTGCCCAGGCCTTTGAGGATATTGTCGCGAATCCCCTCCCGGTCGATGGCATGTTTCATCGCCATGCGGAAATCGGCGTTGTTGGTCGGCTCCCGGTCCATCATCATCGCCAGGTTGATGAAAGCGCCGGACGGCGCGTTGACCACATAACCGATACCGCTGTTGTCGATCAGCCGGGTGGCTTTCTGGTCCAGCTGCAGCAGCACGTTGATATCGCCGGCAATCAGCGCGTTGATGCGGGCGGTGTTGTCCGCAATGCCGACAAACTCCAGCTCGTCCACATAGGGCCCGTCATCGCCCCAGTAATTTTCGTTGCGGGCAAACACATAGCGGCTGCCGGGGGTGAACTCGACCACCTTGAACGGGCCGGTGCCCGGCGGGGTTCCCGTGAAATCCTCGAGGCCGCGTTTGGTGACATGAACGCGGGTGTCCGACAGGATCATCGGGAAATCGGCGTTTGGCGCCTTTAGGTTAAAGCGCACCTGATGCTCGCCCAATTTCTCGATGTCCTGAATCTGGCTCATGTAAGCCTTGCCCGCCGATTCCGATCCCTCGCGGAAATGCCGGGTCATCGAATAGATCACATCCTCGGCGCCGAAATCGGATCCGTCGTGGAAGGTCACCCCTTTACGCAGGTTGAACACCCAGGAAGAGGCGTCCGCATTGGCTTCCCACGAAGTGGCCAGCCAGGGCATCGGCTGCAGATTGGCATCCCGGTTCACCAGATTCTCATGCACCGAATAGCCCATCTGCAGGTTCGAGGTGCTGAAATACTTGGTCGGATCCAGGCTGTCCTGCGCCTGGGCAGATTCGATCCCGACAACCAGCCGGCCGCCTTTCTTGGGCGTTGCCGCCTGCGCCCGCTGCGCCGTCAGGCTGGTGATCACGCCCGCCGATACCCCGGCGGCCGCCAGGCTTCCCATGAACTGCCGACGCGACAGTCTCCCGGCCACATATTGCTGGAATTGGTAATCTTTGAACTTGCTGTCAGACATTCATAGTCTCCGCTGTTGGGTAGTCCGGCACTGGACTGCCTGGATCTTTTTTCCCGGCCTTTAACGGTCCGGATTTTGTTTATTGGGTTAAACTGTGATCACAGAATCATGTAAAAATCAAGCATCTTTGATCACAGATGCGAGCCATGATAAGGCTGGGGAGAGCAGCAACTGGCCGGCGGCGGCGCCTGCAGCCAGAGACAGAAGCGGACATTGAGGGGCAGATGGATACAGCAGCACAACCAGACACAACACCTGCGGAAAACCTCAGCACCAAAGTCTATGCCGACCTCAAAATGAAGCTGATTGTCGGTCAGCTCCACCCGGCAGAAACCCTGTCGATCCGAACCCTTGCCGAGGAGTACGGCGTCTCGGCTATGCCGGTGCGCGAAGCGCTGCGACAGCTTGCCTCCGAAGACGCGCTGATCGGTGCCGCCAAGAAGGCTTACCGTGTGCCGGACCTCAATCCGTCCGAGGCCGCGAACCTGTTTTTCATCCGTGCCATCCTGGAAGGCGCCGCCGCCGAAATCGCCACGGAACACGTGCGCAGCAAGGACATCAAGTTTCTGGAGAAGCTGGTGCAGGACATGGACACCGCGTGGCAGAATCAGGACGCGGTGCAGTTCTTGCTGGTCAACTTCAAGTTCCACAGCCGCATCTACAGCCTGACCGGCAACAGCGCGCTGCAGTCGATGATCGAATCACTTTATGCCCGCACCGGCCCTTGGCTGGCCCATGGCATCACCGATCTGGTGACCATCGACAGCTGGATGGGCGATCACCCCGGGATCATCGACGCCCTGCGCAACCGCGATGCGGCGCTGGCCCGCAAATTGGTCGAAGAAGACGCACGCTGGGGCGTCGACCTGTACCGCGCCCGCAGCTGAACCGACTGCGTGATGCTTCCGCTTATTTGATGCACTTTAAACTTATCTCTTGATTTTTCCAATATCTGTGATCACAGTTTACCTGTTCCCGGCAAGTGAAAAGCCAGCACAGGGGAGGGATCACATGAGTTTGACGGAGATTCTCTGGAAGAGAATGGTCCTCGGCATCGGCACGCTGATCTTTGTGTCGGTGCTGGTGTTCCTGGGAACCGAGATCCTGCCCGGCGATGTGGCCCATGCGATCCTGGGGCAGGGGGCGACACCTGAACTGCTGGAACAGATCCGCGAGCGCCTCGGCCTCAATGAACCGCTGCATGTGCGCTACTGGGTGTGGCTGACGAATTTCATCACTGGTGACTTCGGCACTTCGCTGGCCAATGGCGCCGACATCGGCACCGAAATCACCCGCCGCGCCAGCAACACCATCATCCTGGCGCTTTGCACCGCCATCATCGCGGTGCCGCTGGCCATCGCCCTGGGTCTTGCGGCCGCCATCAAACCCGGCGGGTTGGTGGACCGGGCGATCACCTCCACCTCGCTGGCGCTGATTTCCTTCCCGGATTTCCTGGTTGCGGTGGTGCTGGTCACTATCTTCGCCATCAAACTGCGCTGGCTGCCCGCCATCGCCTCGATCCGGCCCAGCTATGACCTGCTGGACTGGATCCGCATCCTGATCCTGCCGGTGATGGGCCTCACCTTCACCATCCTCGCCCATATGGTGCGGATGACCCGCTCGGCCGTGCTGAACGTTCTGACCAGCCCGGCGATCGAAATGGCGATCCTCAAAGGCGTGCCCCGCCGCCGCCTGCTGCTGCGCCATGCGCTGCCGAACGCGCTGGGGCCGATCATCAACGTGGTGGCACTGAATCTCGCCTATTTGATCAGCGGCGTTGTGGTGATCGAGACGCTGTTCAACTTCCCCGGCCTCGGCCGTTACATGGTCGAGGCGGTGACCAACCGCGACGTGCCGATCGTGCAGACCTGCGCGATGATCTTCTGCTCCTTCTATGTCCTGCTGAACATGACCGCCGACATCCTGTCGATCATCGCCAACCCGCGCGTGAGGTACAAGAAATGACCCCCGGAACCCGCACCTGGCAAGGCGAGCTGCGCGAAGCGCTCTCCGATCTTACCCCCGGCGTCACCCTTTGCCTGCTGTTCCTGATTGCAGTCTTCGCGATTGGCGCCTTTGCCCCCTGGATCGCCCCCTACGGCGAGGGCGAGATCCTCACCAACGACAGCTTCCTGCCGCCCAACAGCCAGATGTGGCTGGGCAGCGATTACCTGGGCCGGGACGTGCTGTCGCGGCTGATCTACGGCGTGCGGGTGACCCTGTTCCTAGCCCTGATCATCACTTTCCTGTCGTTCTTTGCCGGCGTCTTCCTCGGCTTCCTCGCCGCAGCCTTCGGCGGCCGTGCCGACAGCTGGATGAGCCGCGTCAACGACGCGCTCCTCAGCTTCCCGGCGCTGATGCTGGCGCTGATCGTGATCAACTCGCTGGGCTCCTCCTTTGTGGTGCTGGTCTTCACCATCGCCTTCATCGATATGACCCGCGTATTCCGGGTCGCCCGGGCGCTCGCGGTCAACATCATGGTAATGGATTATGTCGAGGCCGCTGTGGTCCGCGGCGAGGGCAAGGGCTGGATCATCTGGCACGAGGTGCTGCCGAACGCCCTTACTCCGCTCGCGGCCGAATTCGGCATCCGCTTCACCTACGCCATCCTGTTCATCTCTGCGCTTTCCTTCCTCGGCCTCGGCGTGCAGCCGCCGCAATCGGACCTCGGCGTGATGGTCAAGGAGAACATGCAGGCGATCCTCTGGGGCGAATACACCACCCTTTACCCGGCCTTCGGCATCGCGCTGATCGCCATTTCCATGAACGTCTTTGTCGACTGGCTGCTGCAGCGGTCCAGCGCCAAGCTGCCCGATGAGATCTGATATGCGCGATACCTCCCACAATGACCCTGCGGGCGAACCGCTGCTTAAGGTCCGCGGCCTGGATGTTTCTGTCCGCGACAAGAAGGGCCGCGAATTCAAAATCGTCGACGGCATTTCCTTTGACGTGCAGCCCGGCGAAGTGATTGCCCTGATCGGCGAGAGCGGCTCCGGCAAGACCACGATTTCGCTCGGCTGTATGGGCTACACCCGCCCCGGCTGCCACATCACCGGCGGTTCGGTGCATCTGGGCGGCACCAATGTACTGGAGCAGAGCCTGCCCAGACTGCAGGAACTGCGCGGCAAGGAAATCACCTATGTCGCGCAATCGGCGGCGGCCTCCTTCAACGGGGCCATGACAATTGATGCACAGGTCACCGAAATCCCGGTGATCACCGGCGCCATGAGCCGCGAGGACGCGCTGGCCAAGGCCGCCCGTCTTTACAGCGACCTTGAACTGCCGGATCCGGAAAACATCGGCAAACGCTACCCGCATCAGGTTTCCGGCGGCCAGCTGCAGCGGCTGATGGCGGCGATGGCAATGATCAGCGATCCGCGGCTGCTGATCCTTGACGAACCCACCACCGCGCTGGATGTGACCACCCAGATCGAGGTGCTGCATTCCTTCAAGAAGCTGATCCGCGACAACAACACCGCCGCGATTTATGTGACCCACGACCTGTCGCTGGTGGCGCAGGTGGCCGACCACATCCTGGTGCTGAAAGACGGCCGGATGGTGGAATACGGACCTACCGAACAGATTATCTCAGCCCCCCAGCACGACTACACCAAGGCGCTGATGGCCGCCGCCCATCTGATGCCCGAGGAAATCCACGTCCCCCCGGCCGCGACGTCCGAAGACGCCCCGCTGCTGCAGGTGCGGAACGTCACCGCCGGCTACGGCCCCGCGCAGGAGATCATCGCTCTGCGCGATATCGACCTGACGATCCATGCAGGCGAAACCGTCGGCGTTATTGGTGAATCAGGGTCCGGCAAAACCACCCTTGGCCGGCTGATCTCCGGCCTGATGGGCGCCAAGCAAGGCGGAGTCTACCTCGACGGCCAGCAGCTGCAGCACTCGGTCGGCCAGCGCTCCCGCGATGAGCTGCGGCAGATCCAATTTGCTTTCCAGATGGCCGATGTGGCGCTGAACCCGCGCCAGCGGCTGAACAAGATCCTCAGCCG
>JBFOLS010000093.1:0-3064 GCA_040830225.1 Leisingera sp. | reverse complement strand
GTGTAGATTTCCGCAAGCGTCATCTGGGAGGGCTTCTTGCCGGGCTTCACCTTGGCGCCGTGGTGGATCGCATCATACCGGCCGCGGGGTGCTTCAGCAAAGGCGATGAGAGCAAACAGCTGTTCAACGCTGGAGCCAGAAGGCAGCTGGAAGGAGGCGGGGGCAGGGCGCTGCTTCCCCGGCCGGGAACGCTCGAAGGCATCGAGTGCAACCCACTCGCTTTCCCGCGAAGAGAAGTCCCATCCGTTTTCTGAGGCGGGCGGGGCTGAGGCGAGGCTTTCCCGGATTTCAGCGGTCTCTTCCAGGCTGAAGCTGCCCGAGCTGGACCACCCATCAGCAGAGACAGCCGCAGGAGCCAGGAGCGCCATCAGGAGCGCCGAAAGGGCTTTTCGCGACCTCTGACCCCAGAGAGGAACTGAGGCGCTTTGCGCCGCTCCGTTGGCGGGCTTTTGGCTCAGCCCTCCTCCAGGAGTCGGGCCAGCAACGCCCATTTCGGCCCTTCGGTCCTCATAGAAGGTCCACACCTCACGCAGCAAGCTGCAAAACAGCGCAAGACGCTGTTTTTGTTTCCAAAACTGACGTTTTGGCAAGTTTTCACTGCTAGACCCTTGCGGAGCCCTATTTTCAAGGGCTGAAAATGCCTCTGGCCCAGCTGTGGCCCGGCTCTGGCCCAGTGTGGCCCAGGCTGCGGGCCAGCTCTGGCCCAGTGTGGCCCAGGCTGCGGGCCAGCTCTGGCCCGGCATTTCTGACGCTGATCCTGCCTCTGTCATCGCTCTAGCTCCTCGTCAACTTCGCGCTCCAATCCGTCGTAACCCTGCTGCATATCGCGGCGGACCGCTTCCTGAAACACGGCCTCCTGGTTGGCAAGATTTGTGTGCTCCTTCTCCAGGACAAGGCTGGTGTCGCGCCGCAATGTCTCCACCGCTTCAGTGGCAAAGGCGAGAAGCTGCTGCTGGCTGGAATCTGACTTTGACATGAGAGAGGCGATGAGCAGGCGGATCATCTGCATCTCCTTCATGACCGAAAACCGGAGCGCTGACAGAAGCGCACCCTGGGCTTCGATCTTGCCTTCCAGCGCCTGAAGCGGGTCGGCGCCGGAAGCCTGTTCAAGGCGTTCCTCTGTGCCAGCGGCAGCTCTTTCCTGAAGATCCAGAATGGCGCGGTCAAGCGCCTCCTGCCGGTTCTCCGAGCTGCCTTCAATGAGGGCGCTGGCGACCGGGCCAAGCCGGACGCGGATGTTCTGCTGTGTCTCACTCATCGTTCAATGTCCTTTTCTCGCTGCAGGAGGATTTCTGCCTGCTTTTCAACTTCCTTAAGTTTCTCGTCGAAGAGACCGGGCAGGGTGGGGGTCTCCGGTTCCCTTTCCTTGGCTTCATTTTCTTTCACCGCTTCCGGCTTTTCCTTGACCCCATCGCGGATCTTCTCCTCTTCAGGCTGCTGGGTCCGGGCGCCCGCAAGCCGGCCGTCCAGCCAGGCATCGAGCGCCGTCTGGCGGATGCCTGTTTCCCTTTCGATGGTCTTGGACAACCGGTCGGGATCTTCGGTCAGCAACATCGCTTCATCCCGCGCCCGGCTGATTTCGACGTAGAAACTCTTCTGAGTGGCCAGGCGTTCGGTGGAGCGCATGGCCACAATCACGCGGTCCACAGACTCGCCTTGCACCGCGTGTGCCGTGGCGGCGTAGTCATGCTCCAGGCCGCGGGCCGCGAGGCTTCGGGCCGGGATGGATATATGTGATCCATCCTGTGCTTCAGCCTCAATCAGACCCTCTTTGGCTGACTTGATTTCTGCCCGCAGTCCGTTCTTGATACCGCTTTCAGGATCTGTGATCCGGAACCTGACCCGATCGCCTGCGGCCATTCCGCGAGCCTCCCGTTCGTAAGCTACCAGAGCCTTTCCAAGCTCACGCTGATTGAACTTTGCACCCAGAGGCAAAGTCGTCCGGGCGCCGGTTTCCTCATGTTCCACTGTCAGCTTGTTGCCCCGGTGGTCAGCTTCACGGACCACGTAAAGGCCGTTTTTCTGCAGGCCGTATTCCTTGCTTGTCGCCACGGACATCACCACGTCGCCACGGGCGTAGCTGCGGGCGTCGGCAAGCATCGCTTCAGTCAGTTGGCGGTTCACAAGCCCGTTAACCTTGACCTCCTCAGAGGCAAGGCGGCCCTCATGGCGCAAGCCGTCCCGCACCGCCTCGTTGATTTCCGCGCGGGCAGCATTGGTAAGGGCGAGGATCCGGGTTCCCTTCCGCTCGTCTGCGCCAAGGGCCAGGTATCTTTCCGCGGCCTCCTGACGGGGATCATCGACCTTCAGAACATTGTCCTCCATCCGGTTGAATGCAGAGGTGATGTCCCCGCGAATCGTGTCATAGACGGCGGCCTTCAGTTCGCTGTTTCGCTGCCGCTGAATCTCGTCCATGACCGCCGTGCGCATCCCAGCCTTTTGCATCTGTGCAAAGGGCTGACCGGCGGCAACTGCATCAAGCTGCTGAACATCCCCTACAAAGACGACACGTGGGGCGCCGGTGCGCTCCGCATAGTCCATGAAGCTGCGCATGTCCTGAGCGGACACCATTGAGGCTTCATCGACCACCAGGATGGTCTTTCTGTTATCCACGTCCTGCGGGTGGTGGCGTTCTGCCGTAGTGATCTTGCGAAGAGTTTCGGCGCTGTCGAGGACCTGAGCGACTTCGTGCACCGCCTGATGGCTTGGCGCAAAGCCCTTCACTTCATAACCGCTTTGGCGAGCGTAGTGTGTCATCCGCTCCAGCACGGCAGACAACTGCTCCAGCATATATGTTTTGCCAGTACCCGCGTAGCCCTGGATCCCGACGTAGCGGCCAGTGCCGGTGAGAGCGGTTTCAATGGAGGCGCGCTGACCGTCTGTCAGGCTGCTCGCAGCGGAGAGCTTTGTGGTCAAAGTGCTGTCTCCGCTGCGCCCCTTGTAGCCTTGCAGGTCAAGCCCATCTGACTTTTCCGCTTTGCGCCAGGTGGTGAGAATGGAGCGCTCCAGTTCGACGGACGCTTTGTCGGTCAGAGTCTGACCGTCATCGCCGCTTTAAAACAGC
>JBFOLS010000092.1:0-4930 GCA_040830225.1 Leisingera sp. | reverse complement strand
CACAGCCGGACGCAGCTTCACAAGCTGGCCCGCCAGCTCTGCATGGGCCGAAGCGTCAAAACGCTGCTCGATGCCGCGGCGGAACAGGGCGGTGTCCGACCCGATCCCTTCGACCAGTTGCAGCCACCAGTCCCGCAGTTCCGCCTCGCTGGAGAACCCCGCCAGCTGAGGATCCAGCCAAGGTGCGTCAAACGGGTCCGGACTGTTGCCGGCCTTTTTGGCGATTTCCAGTTTCTGCCGGTCGCGCGGCTCGCCTTGCGGGCGCAGCCGCATCGGCATCATCACATTGTCGCCAAAAGAGCCTTGGAACAGAACGGGCCGCGAAGTGGCGTAGCCGATCCGCGCCGCAACGGTTGCCTGATGCAGCCCGCTTAGGTTCTGCTCTGCCACTGTGACCGTGCCCCCCGTCGGCAGGATTTCCCGGGTCAGAAGCCCCGCCAGCGCGCGCCGGTCTTCCTCCGACGGCGCTGCAATACCGATCACCTGCCCTGCCGGGAAAGTCGCGCTGAGATCTTCCAGAACCAGGTTGCCGTCGGTGTCGCGCACATTGACCGCATCCAGCACCACGTCGCCCTTGAGGCGCCCCAGCTCCTCCGGCGCGCCGGTCATCAGTTTTTCGTCAACCATACCCTGCGGCGCAAACCGCTCCAGAATCACCTCCCAGCGCAGGGACATGTCCTGGGTCTGATTGTAATAGGCCAGCAGTTCCTTCCAAGGGCTCGCCAGATCCTTGTAGGCAGCCAGCGCCGCCACCAGCGCCCCCAGCGAAACCTTGCCCTGCAGCACCAGGAAACCGCCGACCGCGTAAAAGAAGAACGGCGTCAGCTGGGTAATGAAGTTGTTGAGAAACTTCATGAAGAACTTTTTCTGGTAAATCTCGAAGCGGATGTCGAACAGCCGCCCCAGCCGGTCTGTGATCACCGCCATCCGGTAGCGCCAGCCGCCATTAATACGGAGCGTCGAGGCCCCTGCCGCGCTTTCGCCGATCTCGGTCGCCAGCGCCCGCACCTGTTTGATGCGCTTTTTATTCAGAAGGTTGATCTGGCGCTGCAGCCTGGGGATCAGCCAGCCCTGCAGCGGGATAAGCGCGATTGCCGCCAACCCGAACCAGACACTTTGCAGGAACAGGAAGAACAGGATGGTCAGCATCTGCCCTGCTTGCAGCACCGGCTGGCTGACCGCATCCCCCATCAGCCCGCCCATCGGTTCGGATTCGGAGGTGACCATGGAGACCAGCTCGCCTTGGCTGACCCGCTCGAAATAGGGCTGAGGAAAACGCAGCACCCGGGCGATCAGCTGATACCGGAAGCGGCGCAGCATGCGTTCGGCCAGCACCCCCTTCATGGTGTTGATCCGCATCTTCAGCAGCCCGTGACACAGCACCGACAGCAGGAAGCCGCCGCAGAGGATCCACAGGAAGGTCAGCTGATCAAAGCTCCGCCCCAGAACCGTGATGATTGAAGTCTCGGAGCCGATCGCATCATTGATGATCCGCTTGGGCAGCTCCAGCGTGAGGTACAGGAGCGGAAACAGGCACGCGGTGACCAGCAGCAGAACCAGCTGCTCGCGTTTTGAGTACTTCCAGATGAAACGGAACAAAGAGCGTTCTATGGGAAAGCTCCATAAATGGCGGCTTCGGATACGGGCTGCCTTATGGGTAGCGCGGTTTGGCAGGAACAGGCAATGGGCAGAAACCCGCACTGTCCCGTTGCGGCATCCTGCCCGCGCGGCATTTGCCAGGCGGCGAAAAATCCGTAAGGTTCCAGCACCGTACACTTGCTGGAGGTCATTCGGTTTGCCTGAATATGTCGGTTCCGTCCTGCTGCTGCTCTGCGCCCTGCAGATCAAGCATCTGTTTGCCGACTTCTTTCTGCAAACGCCGAAAATGCTGTCCGGCCGCTGTGCCTATGCGCATATGGGACGCGCCCAGCACGCGGGCGTGCATATCATCGGCTCGGCCATCGTGTTTGCCCTGTTCAGCGCCCCGGTGGTGTTCATCCTGGTGCTGGCGGTGCTGGAGTGGATTGTCCATTTCCACATTGATTTCGGCAAGGCCCGTTATTCCGAGGTGAAGAAACTGAACCCGCAGCAGGCCCGGTTCTGGCAGGCGATGGGCTCGGACCAAATGCTGCACCAGCTCACTTACATTGCCATGGCATGGGCCTGGGTCAAATACGCGGCGATGTAAGGCATCAGCTGGGGGCCGGCCCCCAGGCCCCCGGAGTATTTCCAGAAAGGTGAAAGCATAACGGCTCGCTTTTCATCTTTCCTCTAATACTCCCGCCGAAGGCACGAGCCGCAAGGCGCAATTCCTAGGGCACCACCGGCTTGTCCCGCTTGATGGTGCGCAGCACCACATTGGTCTGGGCGCTGGCCACTGCAGGCAAGCGGAACAGGAAATCCTCGAGGAAGCGGTTGTAGGCCTCGAGATCAGGAGCCAGCACCCGAAGGTGATAATCCGCCTGGCCGGTGGTGGCATAGCATTCCTGCACCAGCGGGCTGGTCTCGACCGCCCGGATGAATTCCACAAGCTTGTCCGGGTCGTGGCGGGTCAGATGCACATGCACCAGCGCCTGAAACCCCAGCCCCACCGCCGGCGCGTTCACCACCGCCCCGTAACGCTCGATGATGCCCGCCTCCTCAAGCGCCCGCACCCGGCGCCACAGGGCGGAAGAAGACATGCCCACGGCCTCGGCCAGATCTGCATTTGAAATGCGGGAATCTTCCTGCAGCAGGGTCAGAATGCGGCGGTCTCGGTCATCGAGCTTCATGATACGGTCCAGTATTCCGGAAATGAGCCATGCTGTGGTCAATTTAACCATAAATCTCCGCAAAACCAGCAACAGGGGCAAACCTTTTCAGGCTTTGAGGATTATCCTTCCGAAAACACGACTTTGCGCGCAAGGACACCCCCGCGATGACCAAGCTGAGCCATGATTTCCGCAGCTACAAGCTGGACGACCGTTACGAGATGACCAAGGGCCGGGTGTTCCTCACCGGCACCCAAGCGCTGGCCCGGATCATGCTGGACCAGGCCCGGCGCGACCGGGAGAGCGGGCTGAACACCGCAGGCTTTGTCTCGGGTTACCGCGGCTCTCCCTTAGGCGGCGTCGACCTGGAATTCTGGCGCGCCAAGGAACGGATGCAGTCGAACCGGATCAAATTCATGCCCGCGGTGAACGAAGATCTGGGGGCAACTGCTGTCCTGGGCGCGCAGCAGGCGGTGCTGGACCCGCATTGTGAGGTCGAAGGCGTGTTTTCCATGTGGTACGGCAAAGGCCCAGGCGTGGACCGCTCGGGCGATGCCCTGAAGCATGGCAACGCCTATGGCTCCTCACAAAAGGGCGGCGTGCTGGTGGTGGCGGGCGATGACCACGGCTGCGTTAGTTCCTCGATGCCGCATCAGTCGGATGCCGCATTCCTGGCCTGGTTCATGCCGGTCCTGAACCCTGCGGATGTGTCCGAATATCTGACCTTCGGCGAATACGGCTTTGCTCTGTCGCGCTACTCGGGCACCTGGGTCGGGTTCAAAGCGGTCTCGGAAACCGTGGAGAGTGCGCGCTCGGTCGCGCTGCGCCCGGACCGCAACTTCATCTACCCGGAGCTGCCGGACTATCCCGGCGGGCTGCATATCCGCCGCGCCGACCTGCCCTCGCCCGAGATCGAGACCCGCATCCATGCCAAGCTGGATGCGGTGCGCGCCTTTGCCGAGGCCAATCCGATTGACAAGCGGATCTATGACATCAAGGAGGCGAAGTTCGGCTTTGTCTCCACCGGCAAAGGGCATCTGGACCTGATGGAGGCGCTGCGGCTCCTGGGGCTGGATGAGGCCGCCTGCCGCCGCCTGGGGATCGATATCTACAAGGTCGGCATGGTCTGGCCGCTGGACCGCACCGACGCATTGCGGTTTGTGCGCGGTAAGCAGGAGGTGCTGGTTGTCGAGGAGAAGCGCGGCATCATCGAAAGCCAGTTCAAGGAGAACTTCTATGACTGGCCCGGCAGCAAGCCGGAGAAGATGGTCGGCAAATACGACAGCCAGGGCAAGCCGCTGATCCCCTGGACCGGGGAGCTGAGCCCGCTGCTGCTGGCGCCCATCGTGGCGGCACGGCTGGACAAGTTCTTCCCCGAGGAGAACCTGCCCGCCAAGGCAGCTGCGCTGACGGCCGAGCCGCCCAAGGTCCTGAATGTGCCCGGCGCCACCCGCACGCCCTATTTCTGTTCAGGCTGCCCGCACAACACCTCAACCAAGCTGCCCGAAGGGTCCAAGGCATTCTCCGGCATTGGCTGCCACGTGATGGCCAGTTGGATGGACCGGGAGACGGCGGGCTATGCCCAGATGGGCGGCGAAGGGGTGCCCTGGACCGTGGCTTCGCAGTTTAACGGCGGCAAGCATGTGTTCCAGAACCTGGGCGAAGGCACATGGTACCACTCGGGCTCATTGGCGATCCGGCAGGCGGTCGCGGCGGGCACCAATATCACCTACAAAATCCTGTACAACGACGCGGTGGCGATGACCGGCGGACAGCCGGTGGACGGGCCGGTCTCGGTCCACGGCATCGCTCAGACCTGCCGTGCAGAGGGGGTGGAGCGGATTGCCCTTATCTCCGATGACATCGGCAAGTTCATCCATGGCGACTTCCCGCGCGGCACCACCTTCCACGGCCGCGGCGAGCTGGACACGGTGCAGCGCGAATTGCGGGAGATCCCTGGCGTCACCGTGCTGATCTATGAACAGACCTGCGCCACCGAAAAGCGCCGCCGCCGCAAGCGGGGCAAGATGGACGACCCCAAGCGCTTTGCGGTGATCAATGATCTGGTCTGCGAGGGCTGCGGCGATTGCTCGGTGGAATCCAACTGCCTGAGCGTGGAGCCGAAAGAAACGCCCTTTGGCCGCAAGCGCAAGATCAACCTGTCCACCTGCAACAAGGAT
>JBFOLS010000091.1:0-8132 GCA_040830225.1 Leisingera sp. | reverse complement strand
TGTTTGAGGCCGAGCCCTTCGACCCCTTCTTCAACATCAACACGCCGGATGATCTGGCCAAGGCCGAGGCACTGCTCACATGAAGATCTACGGCGTCACCGGCTGGAAGAACAACGGCAAGACCGGGCTGATGGAGCGGCTGGTGGCTGAATTCTGCGCCCGCGGGCTGACGGTCTCGACCCTGAAGCACGCGCACCACTCAACGGATGTGGACCAGCCCGGCACCGACAGCTTCCGCCACCGCCAGGCAGGCGCCTCCGAGGTGGTGCTGGCCTCGCCCAACCGGGTCGCCATCATGCAGGAGCTGCGCGGCGCAGGGGAGCCGTCTTTCGCCGAGCTGCTCTCGCGGCTGCGCCCGGTTGATCTGGTGCTGGTCGAGGGGTTCAAGCGCGAAGCCCATCCCAAGATCGAAGCCTACCGGACCGCTGCCGGCCAGCCGCTGATCGCGCCGGAGGATCCCTCCATCCGCGCCGTGGCCAGCGATGTGCCCTTGCATCTGGACCGGCCGGTGTTTGACCTGAATGACACGGTTGCGATTGCCGATTTCATCCAAGCGGATCTGTCAATGTGAAGGCCTGGGACACCTTCGCCATGGTCGACTGGTCCGGCGGCAATGACCGCGGGCCACGGCCCTGCAAGGATGCGATCTGGGCCTGCGCGGTGCGTGATGGTGCCGCGGAAGAACCCGTCTACCTGCGAAACAGGCAGCTGGCGGAGGACTGGCTTGCGGAGCTGACCGAAGCGGAACTGACTGTCGGCCGCAGGCTCTTTCTCGGCTTTGATTTTCCTTTTGGCTACCCCGCGGGCTTTGCCGAAGCGCTGACCGGCACGGCGGATCCGCTGCGCCTGTGGGACTGGTTCGAAGCGCGGATTGAGGACAGCCCGAAGGCCAACAACCGGTTTGACATCGCCGGTGAAATCAACCGGCGCTACGGCGGGCAGGGGCCGTTCTGGGCCAATGGCTTGAAACGGGACATCGAGGGGCTGCCGCGCCGCAAGGACAGCTACTGGAACCCTTTCCCGGACCGCCGTGCGGTGGAGCATTTGGCCAAAGGCAGCTTCACCTGCTGGCAGATGGCCGGAGCCGGTTCGGTTGGCGGCCAGGTGATGATGGGGCTGCCGGTGCTGGCGCGCCTGCACCGCCGGTTTTCGGGCCAAGTGGCGGCCTGGCCGTTTGAGCCGCTGAACAAGCCGGTGGCGCTGGTTGAGATATGGCCCTCGCTGACACTTGGCCAGCCGCCCGCAGGCATCATCAAGGATGCCTGGCAGGTGCAGCAAGTCGCACTGGAACTTGCTGCCAAGCCTGTGGCAGAACTGGAGCGGCTTTTGAATATTTCCGCGCCCGAAGAGGGCTGGATCCTGGGAGTGGAACCGCAATGACCCTGACACCGCCGCCCCTCAGCAACGATTGCTTTGCCTTGCCCGCCGGCGTCGATTGGACCCCGGTTGATGACGCGCTGGCGCTGTTGAAAGACCGGCTGGGCCCGGTTGCCGGGGCTGAAACAGTGCCGCTTGCTGAGGCGCTGGGCCGGGTGCTGGCCGAAGCTGCCGTGGCGAAACGCTCCAACCCGCCGCTGCCGAACACCGCGGTGGACGGCTACGGCTTTGCAGGCGGCAAGCCGGAGGGCGCGCATGTCTTGCCTCTGGTGGCGGGGCGGGCTGCAGCCGGCGTGCCGTTCGCGGGTGGCGTGCCTGCGGGCAGCGCCATCCGGGTGCTGACCGGCGCTGCCTTGCCGGATGGGGTGGATACGGTGATTCTGGAGGAGGATGTGAACACCGACAGCGCCCAGATCGCTTTCAATGGCCCGCTGAAACAAGGGGCAAACACCCGCGAGGCTGGCGAGGACGTCGCGGCTGAGGATGTTATTCTGCCTGCCGGGCGGGTGGTGACACCAGCTGATCTGGCGCTGGCCTCGGCGGTCGGGCTGGCGGAACTCACTGTCCGCTTGCCGCTGCGGGTCGGGGTGCTTTCCACCGGTGATGAACTGGTGGAGGCCGGGGAGGTTGCGGGCAAGGGGCAGATCTTTGATGCCAACCGCCCGATGCTGCTGGCGCTGATCCGCCAGCTGGGCTTTGTGCCGGTGGATCTCGGTAAGGCAGCGGATGACCGCGCGGATCTGCGGGCGCGGCTGGATGCGGCAGCTGCGGAAACGGATGTGATCCTGACCTCGGGCGGCGCCTCGGCAGGGGATGAAGACCATATGTCGGCACTTCTGCGCGAGGCTGGCGCGATGCAGGAATGGCGCATAGCGCTCAAACCCGGGCGGCCGCTGGCACTGGGCATGTGGCAGGGCACCCCGGTCTTCGGCCTGCCGGGAAATCCTGTGGCGGCGCTGGTCTGCACGCTGATCTTCGCGCGCCCCGCGATGGGGGTGATGGCCGGTGCAGGCTGGCAAGAGCCGCAGGCGTTTGAAGTTCCGGCGGCATTCGAAAAACGCAAGAAACCGGGCCGCCGAGAATACCTGCGCGCGCGGGTGCGGGACGGCAAGGCGGAAGTTTTCAAGTCCGAAGGTTCCGGCCGTATCAGCGGGCTGAGCTGGGCCGAAGGGCTGGTGGAAATCGGCGACGCCGCCGCCCATATCAGGCCGGGCGATCCGGTGCGCTTCATTCCCTACGGCAGTTTTGCCATGTAAGCGGAGCTCTCCCGCCTGCGGGCCGGCGCATCAAAGATGCTTGCCCGCTGTTGGGCGCAGCGCCGCGCTGGCGCACGGCGCGCCACCGCTTGCCGCTTCTTTCTGGTCCTGAATACCCGCGCTGCAGCTTTAGTCGAAGGTTCCGGCTACCCGGCCCAGCAGCATGAAGGCGCGGGCGGTCCGGGTGTCGCTGAGGGCGGAGATTTCGCTGTCGGTCGCCTCGGTCTCGAAATCCGCAAACATCTGGTCGAACCGGCGCAGGAAGTGATGGGCCGCATCGCGGAAAATCGGGTCCTGCTTCATCCGCGCCGCGGTCAGCGCCAGCGAGGTCCGGTCGCGCACGCCGCCGAGCGCCGCCACCGCGCGGCCGCGGGCGCCCTGGCCGAACTGGCGCCAAATCTCCGGCCGCGCCATGTCGGGGCGCAGGTCGTCCATATAGATGCCGTCCTGGCTGAGCAGGGTGAGGACATCCTGGGCCGCCTGGATCACCTGCGAGGCCTTGCGGTCCTTGAGGGCCGCGCGCAAGGCGGCAAAGCCCTCGTGGTCCTCGGCGGTTTCCGGGAAGTTCAGGGCGCGGATGAATTGTTCCGCGGCCAGCGGCGGCGCAGTGTCCCCGGCCTGGGTGCCTAGGGCGAGCGAGCCCTGCTCAGCAGCAGTCAGCTCGGCGGCCTCAGCGGGTATTGCGGGCCGGGCCGGATTGCTGCGGCGGCTGGTATGAAAGGTGGCCAGTGCGGATTCGGTCTTGCGGGTGGCCTCGGCAATCTCGTCAAGCCGTTTGGTCACCGAAGGTTCCGCCACCGCCGCATGCTGCTGGGCCTGGGTCAGATAGGTCTGGCGCAGGCCGTCGATGGCGGCCTGCAGCTGCTCGCTTTCTTCCCGCATCACCCGGGCGGACCGCGCCGCCGAGGCGGCGACCCAGAGCATTGCCAATGGCAGCACCAGGGCGAGTATGCCGGTAATCAGATCAGCCCATTGCGCCAGCCCGGCGTCCTCGGGTGCAAAGAGATAGAGCCCTGCTGCCGCCAGCAGCCACAGGGCGCCGAGACCGATAGCCACCAGTTCGGCGCCGCCCAAGCCGTTGCTGCCGGGACCATCAATCCGGGGCAGCGGGCGGCTGCCCGGTGCCTTGGAACCCGGGGTGCTGCTGGAGCCTGTTCTGGAGCCTGTCATAAATGCCCGCTGTCTTGGTGATCAGGAATAGACGATCTTGAGAATTTCGTAGCCGCGCTCGCCGCCGGGGGTGCGCACTTCCACACTGTCGCCTTCTTCCTTGCCGATCAAGGCGCGGGCAATCGGGGATTTGATATTCAGGAGGCCGGCTTCGATATTAGCCTCATGCTCGCCCACGATCTGCCAGGATTTCTCCTCGTCGGTGTCCTCGTCCACCACGGTGACCTTGGCGCCGAACTTGATGGCGCCGGACAGCTTGGCCGGGTCGATCACATCGGCCAGCGACAGGACGCCTTCCAGCTCCTTGATGCGGCCCTCAATGAAAGACTGTTTTTCGCGCGCCGAATGGTACTCGGCATTTTCCGACAGGTCGCCCAGCTCGCGCGCTTCGGCGATCGCCTGGATGATGGCCGGGCGTTCGACGGATTTCAGGTTCTTCAGTTCAGCTTCCAGCGCGGCGTGGCCGGCCGGGGTCATCGGGATCTTTTCCATGTGATTGGTCCAGGTCGCTTATTGTTCTTGTCATGTGGAAAGCCGGAGCCCCGCAGCATCTGCCGCGGGGCCTCCGGTCCGGTTGACAAATACCTGACCCAATCCGGCGCCCGATTTCAAGTGGCCGCGGGCCCCGGGCGCAGGGAAATCCGCTCAAGGCGGCGATTTGGGCGGGTTTTCCACAGGTTTGCGCGGAAAGATGCCTTGGGAGGGCAGGGCCGGCAGACCCGCCTGCCAGAGGATCTCAATCATATTGCACCGCTTCGTATTCGATGCCGTTTTCATCGTGGAAGTAGAAACGGCGTCCCGGTTCGTAGTCGCCGTGGTTCATGGGCGTGAAGCCCGCAGCCTTTACCGCGGCTTCGGTGGCGTCCAGATCCTCGACGATCACCGCCAGATGGTTCAGCCCGCCCACGATACCGTAGCTCTCCGGCGCTTGTCCTGCCGGGATGCGGGGCGTGTAGAGCGCCAGGTAGCTGTTCTCTTCGCCGACATGCACCGTGTAGCCGCCGTTCTTGGCCTCGCCTTCCCAGCGCACGTGCCAGCCAAACACTGCTTCCATCCATTTTGCCGTGGCATTGGGATCTGCCACGGTGACGTTTGCATGCTCTAAAACCGCGCTCATTCGGATACTCCTTTGCTCGGATAAACCTGTTGATGCGACTCACCGTAATTCCTAAACCTAACTTTAGCTCAAGAGTTTTCTGCAGGAGATTACGATGCCCTCATCCGCCGGGATTTCCATCGGCTATCTGGCCGAACGCACCGGCCTCGCCGTGTCCGCCATCCGCTATTACGAGGCGCAAGGTTTGGTGGAGCCCTGGCGCAATGCAGGCGGGCAGCGGCGGTTTCACCGGGCCGACATCCGGCGGATGAGCTTCATCATGATTGCCCAGCAGTTCGGCTTCTCGCTGCCCGAAATCCGCGGCTTCCTCAAAAGCCTGCCGGGCAGCCGCACCCCCACCAAGGAGGACTGGGCGCGAATCTCAGGGAACTTCCGCAGCCACCTGGACCAGCGAATCGAAACCCTGGTGAAACTGCGCGACAATCTGGACGGCTGCATAGGCTGCGGCTGTCTTTCGCTTCCGAATTGCAAACTTTACAACCCCGAAGACCGCGCTGCACAGAAGGGGCAGGGGCCGAGATACCTGATGGGAGACCGGCCTGAGGCGGAAAATGGACACTGAGTGACGAAAACCGACGCACTTTTTGTCTCAGAACCCTGTTTTACAGGGGGCTAACGTCGAGTTTGGATTGACCTGCGGGGCTGGCAAACGCTAAGCAGCCGCGACACAAAATTGCGCCCGGTGGGGCCTGTAGCGAAAAGAAAGCCAAGGAGCGCCGCAAATGGCCGAGATTGAACGCGAAGCGATGGAATACGACGTGGTGATCGTCGGGGCCGGCCCCGCCGGTCTGTCTGCGGCCATCCGCCTGAAACAGCTGGATTCCGATCTTGAGGTCGTAGTCCTGGAAAAGGGTTCGGAAGTGGGCGCGCACATCCTGTCCGGCGCGGTTCTGGACCCCTGCGGCCTGAACGCGCTGATCCCGGACTGGAAGGAAAAGGGCGCGCCGCTGAACGTCGAGGTCAAGGAAGACAACTTCCTGATGCTGGGCGAAGCCGGCCACGTCCGCATCCCCAACTTCCCGATGCCGCCGCTGATGAACAACCACGGCAACTACATCGTCTCGATGGGCAATGTCTGCCGCTGGATGGCGGAGCAGGCCGAGGAACTGGGCATCGAGATCTTCCCGGGCATGGCGTGCTCGGAACTGGTCTATGGCGACAACGGCGAAGTCAAAGGCGTGGTTGCCGGCGAGTTCGGCAAGAACGCCGACGGCACCCCCGGCCCGTCTTATGAGCCCGGTATGGAGCTGCACGGCAAATATGTCTTCATCTCCGAAGGCGTGCGCGGCTCGCTGGCCAAGGAAGTCATCGCCAAGTACGACCTGCAGGCCGGCAAGGACGTGCAGAAGTATGGCGTCGGCATGAAAGAGATCTGGGAGATCGACCCGGCCAAGCACAAGGAAGGCACCGTCACCCACACCATGGGCTGGCCGCTGGGCTCCAACGCGGGCGGCGGGTCGTTCATCTACCACCTGGACAACAACCAGGTCTACGTGGGCTTCGTGGTGCACCTGAACTACAAGAACCCGCACCTGTTCCCCTACATGGAATTCCAGCGCTTCAAGCACCACCCGGTGGTTGCCGAGCTGCTGAAAGGCGGCAAGCGCGTGGCTTACGGCGCCCGTGCCATCACCGAAGGCGGCTATCAGTCGATGCCGAAGCTGGTTGCACCGGGCGTGGCACTGCTGGGCTGCTCCGCGGGCATGGTCAACGTGCCGCGCATCAAGGGCAACCACAACGCGATGCTGTCGGGCAAGGCCGCGGCCGAAGCCGCCTACGACGCGATCAAGGCTGAGCGTTCCGGCGACGAGCTGACTGCTTATGAGACCGACGTGCGCGAAGGTGCCATCGGCAAGGACCTGAAGATGGTCCGCAACGTCAAGCCGATGTGGTCCAAGTGGGGCCTCACCGCATCGCTGATGCTGGGCGGTCTGGACATGTGGACCAACAACATCCTGGGCTTCTCGCTGTTCGGCACCCTGAGCCACGGCAAGAACGACGCCGAATCAACCGAGGAAGCCTCCAAGCACAAGCCGATCGATTATCCGAAGCCCGATGGGGTGCTGTCGTTCGACCGCCTGACCAACGTGTCTTTTGCGATGACCAACCACGAGGAAAGCCAGCCCTGCCACCTGCAGCTGGGCAACCAGGACACCCCGATCCAGGTCAACCTGCCCAAGTTCGCGGAACCGGCGCAGCGCTACTGCCCGGCCGGCGTCTACGAAGTGGTTGAAAAGGATGGCAAGCCGGAGTTCGTGGTGAATTTCCAGAACTGCGTCCACTGCAAGACCTGCGACATCAAGGACCCGTCCCAGAATATCACCTGGACCACGCCGCAGGGCGGCGACGGCCCGAACTACCCGAACATGTAACGGGAAGTTTAAATTTTCGGCGCGGTTTCGCCGGATTTTATGGGGCGGTCTTCGGGCCGCCCCATTGCGTGTTGACGGGCGCCGCACTACGCTTTCTTAGAAGAGCAAGAGCAGTAAACCGTAAGGGGGTCCCCCGTGCCCGTATCCATTCTCCGCACCCTGACTTGTGCGGCCCTGTTGGCCGCATCCGCACCCGCTGTCCAGGCGGAAGGGCTGGCCGGGTCTTATCTGGCCGGGCGGGCGGCGACCTATGACAGCGACTTTGCCGCGGCGGCGCTCTACTACACCCAGGCGCTGGCCCGCGATCCGCAGAACCCGCTGCTGATGGAAAACGTGGTTTTTGCTCAGCTCGCCATGGGCAAGGCAGAACTGGCGGTGCCGGTGGCTGAACGGCTCCTGCAGACCGGCGCACGCAGCCAGGTCGCTAATGTGGTCATTGCGGGCGGTCATGCCGCAGCGGGGGACTATGAGGCGATCCTGGCCCGCGATCTGGAGGCCGAAGCGATCCACCCGCTGGTGGACGGCTTGCTGGAAGGCTGGGCGCATGTGGGTGCCGGATCCGTTTCCAGCGCGCTCAAGACCTTTGACAGGCTTGCCAAGGACGGCAGCCTGCGGCCCTTCGTGCTTTATCACCGGGCCTTGGCACTGGCTTCGGCCGGCGACTACGGCAGCGCCGAGGCGCTGTTTGCCGCCGAGGAAGGGCGCCTTGCCAGCCTGAGCCGCAGGGCGGCGGTGGCCCGGGTGCAGATCCTGTCGCAACTCGGCCGGAACCAGGATGCCCGCGCAGCGCTCAAGGCAGCCTTTGGCAGCCGGCTGGACCCGGGGCTGGACGCGCTTGAC
>JBFOLS010000090.1:0-2136 GCA_040830225.1 Leisingera sp. | reverse complement strand
CCAGCAACAGCACAGAGAGGCCCAGCCACAACTTGGCTTTACCGAAGAAATCGAAAGAGGTTTCCTTGGGAACTAGTCTCAGCCGCATATCACACCTCAATCGTTTTCGGACGGCGCCGTTCGAACCACATGATGATTATCAGGCGGGTGACAAAGATCGCGGTGAACACCGAGGTCATAATGCCAAGCCCCAGGGTGATCGCAAAGCCGCGCACAGGGCCGGAACCCATGGCGAACAGGATCACCGCGGTGATGAATGTGGTGATGTTGGCGTCCAGAATGGCGCTCAGCGCCTTGGAGTAGCCTTCGTCAATTGCCTTGGCCGGGCCGCGGCCCGCCTTCAGCTCTTCACGGATGCGCTCAAAGATCAGCACGTTGGCGTCCACCGCCATACCAACCGTCAGCACGATACCGGCAATGCCCGGTAGTGTCAGCGTGCCGCCAATGAGGCTGAGCATGCCAAAGATCAGCGCGATGTTCAGGATCAGCGCCACGTTGGCAAAGAGACCGAACAGCCCATAGCTGAGGCCCATGAACACCAGCACCGCAATGAAGGCCACGATGGTTGCGATCTTTCCGGCATCAATGCTGTCCTGGCCCAGTTCCGGGCCGATGGTGCGTTCTTCCAGGAACACCAGTTCGGCCGGCAGGGCGCCTGCGCGCAGCAGCACAGCCAGGTTGGTGCTTTCCTCGATGGTGAAGTTGCCGGTGATGATACCGGAACCGCCCGGGATATGCGACTGGATCACCGGAGCCGAGACCACCTCGTCATCCAGCACAATGGCAAAGGGCGAACCGATGTTCTCAGCGGTGTAATCCCCGAACCGGCGCGCGCCGGAGGTGTTGAAGCGGAAGGTCACCGCAGGCCGGCCGTTCTGGTCGAACGACGGCTGCGCATCCACCAAGTCTTCGCCGGTCACAACGGGTGCCGATTCAATTATGTAGTATACGCCAGGCTCATCCAGCGAGGGTACCACCTTGTTGCCCACGCCTGCCGAGGCGTCCGCATCGCTGGCACGGCCAACAACCGGGTTGAACGTGAGCTGTGCGGTGGTGCCGATGATCTTTTTCAGCTCTGAAGCTGAGCCAATGCCGGGCACCTGGATCAGGATCCGGTCCGCGCCTTGGCGCTGAATTGTCGGCTCGCGGGTGCCGACCTCATCAATCCGGCGGCGTACAATCTCAAGCGACTGGCGCACCGTACGGTCGTCCGAGGCGATCTTCTCGGCCTCGCTCAGCCGCACAATCAGTATGTCGCCTTCCGCAGATACCTCGATATCCTGAGCGCCGGCGCCGGTCAGAGTGGCAATTGGATTGGCTAGGCCGCGCACGATTTGCAGCGCTTGCTCCATGCCCTCAGGCTTGGCCATCTTAATGCGAATCTGGTCCTCGGGCCCCGGCTGCCGGCGGAATGTGCCGACAGTCCGGCGCTCAGCCGCCAGCGCCTTGCGCACCTCCGGCCACAGCGCATCCATCCGCGCTTCATAAACATCACTGACCTGCACTTCGGCCAGCAGATGCGCGCCGCCCCGCAGGTCGAGGCCAAGGTTAACAAGGCCCGACGGCAGATACGACGGCCATTGGCCAGCCACTTCCAGCCGATCCGGCGTCTCGCCCTTGGCGATGATGTCGGCGGCGGCGTCGTTGGCCTGTTCGACGCGGGTGTAAAACCCGTTTGGCAGGGCAAGCATCAACCCGGCTGCGCATACCAGCCAGATCAGCACCCTCTTCCAGAGATCAATTTGCAGCATTGCCCTGCCTTTTCAGATCGTTGCGGGAAATGCTTAAGATGCCGGCTCGGTCTTGTTCAGAACCTGGGCGATGGTCGCCTTGACCACGCGCACCTTAACGCCTTCTGCGATTTCCACTTCGATCTCGCCGTCTTCCTTGACCTTGGCCACCTTGCCGATGACACCGCCCTGGGTGACCACCTGGTCGCCGCGGCGCAGGCCGTCGACCATCGCCTGATGCTGCTTCATCTTCTTCTGCTGCGGGCGGATCAGCAGGAAGTACATGATCGCGAAGATCAGGATAAGCGGGAGAAATTGGGCGACTGCGCCACCGTCCATGGGATATTCCTTCTGTCAAAGCGGCATGTGGTTTCATGCCGGAATTTTGCAGCGGAACCTATGCGCT
>JBFOLS010000089.1:0-5812 GCA_040830225.1 Leisingera sp. | reverse complement strand
GGGTAGGACGCCAGCCCGCCCGGCACATAAAGCCCGGCGGCTGAAACCGCCGACCAGCGCCAGCCCAAAGTCGCGCCGCTCTCATCGGTCCACTGCGCATCCTCCGGCATCTGGCGCGCGTGATAGGCGCGGATGCGCTCCGCTGCCAGTTCCAGCGCTTCGCGTTCTTCTGCAGAGACCGAAGCAATGGCTGCATCCACCTCGGCGTCAGTGAAGCGCAGCTCCGCGGGCTGCAGTTCCAGCCGGTCGAACTTTGCCGTCAGTTCCACCAGCGCTGCATCGCCGCGGCTGCGCACGTCTTCGATAATCCCCGCGACAACTGCATCCACATCCGGACTGTCCTCACGCTTAGCACCCAGGAGCGCGGTGAAGGCCTGTTCGAAATCAGAATCGGCGGTGTTCAGAAACTGCGGCATCGGGATCTCCTTTGGCCCCCGCATAGCGGCATGGGCGCGGAGCCTCAAGATTAATGGCGCCAGGCGGTGCAAATGGACGCAAGTCAGGGGCGCTGCCCCTCTGCGCGTGCCGCGCATTCACCCCGGAGTACTTGCAACCAGAAAGAAGCTGCAGGCGGAGTGTCAGCTGAAACGCTTGCGCATCGGGAGGCAGTGAGCGCCCCGGCCCGGGACAGTTGCTGCCTCCTGTTGCCAGCCTTTGGCGCGGTAAAAGCCCAGCGCCGTGCGGGTGGTGGAGAGGCGCCCTTCGCGCAGCCCGCCCCTGAGCAGCTCCGCCTCGAGATGTGAGAGCATAGCGGAGCCCAGTCCTTTATTGGCGGCATCCGGGGAAACATACATCAAGGAAATGGCGCCTTCCGGGTCCAGTCCGCAAACACCGGCAGCTTTGCCGCCCTGCAGCGCCAGCCAGTAACGTCCCGGGCCGGCAATCCAAGTTCGGATCTGTTCCGGGGATTTGCCGGCCGTCCAGGCGGCGATTTGCTCCGGATCTCCGCCATGATCAGCCTGGCAGAGATCGCGGACCGAGGCGGTGAGGATGCGGCTCACATCAAAAACGTCAAAAACCGCCGCCGGGCGAATCTCCAGAACAGGATCCTGCCTGCTGGCAAAGGCCTGCGAAATACCGCGTTTGTTTTGCATGGGGCAGATGCCTTATCAATCTCCGCGCCTGACACCGCTGTACTGCCCGGCCGCCTGTCCATCAGCAAGTCATTGCCTGGGACCGTCATCCAAAATCACCGGCCGCTCCCGCCGCACCAACACCCAGAAACCGGTTTTCCTGTATAACCGACAGCCGCCGCATTGGTTTCGCCGATGCAAAGCTCAACCTGCAGGATGCCGTTTCTTGCATTCCAGCGGTCAGATTGTTCTGGCGGAATGCCCGCAGACACAGCCAGCCCCGGGATTTGCCAGCTGTCCGGCACCTGGAAGGGATCTGACTTACCGCACGGTCAGCAGAAAAACCGTAGAATCATTGCCCGTGGTCAGGGGCCTGCCCCGAGGGCGCGCGGTAGGGGCGGGTCACATCGCGCAGAGAAACCTCCAGCGCCTCAACCGACAGGCGGACCGCGCCATCTCCGGCCAGGGTGAGCAGCACATGTCCGGTGGCATCTTCGCCGGGCTCAAAACTCACCGAAAGCAGCGACAGGATCAAATCCTTGTCACTGCGGTCCACCCCTTGCGAGGCAACGCCCAGCACATTGTCCACGACCAGGAGGGACTGCACCCGCTCATAGGCGCGGCCGCGGCGGTCCGCTGCATCGCGGTCCTCCCAGCGGAACCGGTTCACCAGGAGGGCAAAGCGGCGCTCGGAGGCACGCCAGCTCATTTCCGTGACCGGGAACACCGCGTCCTGAAGCAGCGAGGAGAGGACTTCCAGGTCCTCTGCCTCCAGCGCGCCCAGGTTCAGCGGAACCTCGCGGCCTTCATCAAAGCTTGCATCCGCCATTACTGTTCCCTGATCCGTTCGATTCTGGCGCCCACGCCCGAGAGTTTACGCACCACATGCTCATAACCGCGGTCCAGATGATAGACCCGGCTGACCATTGTTTCGCCTTCCGCAGCCAGCCCCGCCAGGATCAGCGAGACCGAGGCGCGCAAATCGGTGGCCATCACCGGGGCGCCCTTCAGCTTCTCGACACCGGTCACCGTGGCATGGCCGCCATGGACCTCGATCTGTGCACCCATGCGCACCAATTCCGGCGCATGCATGAAGCGGTTCTCAAAGATCTTCTCCTCCAGCACCGAAGCGCCCTCAGCCGTGCACATCAGCGCCATCATCTGCGCCTGCAGGTCGGTGGGAAAGCCGGGAAAGGGCTCGGTTACCACATCCACCGCCTGCACCCGGCCGTTCTTGCGGCTGACCGTGAGGCTGTTTTCATTTTCGGTGATCTCGATTCCTGCCGCTTCCAGCTTGGCGCAGAATCTTTCCAGCAGGCTGCGGCGGCCGCCCAGCAATTCCACCTCGCCGCCGCAAATGGCAGGGGCCAGCATATAGGTGCCCAGCTCGATCCGGTCGGTCACCACCTGATGAGTGGCTCCATGCAGCCGGTCTACGCCCTGAATGGTGATGTCGGGGGAGCCGTCGCCTTCGATCTGTGCGCCCATTTTACGCAGGCAGTCGGCGAGATCGACGATCTCCGGCTCGCGCGCGGCGTTCTTGATCACCGTGGTGCCCTTGGCAAGCGTTGCCGCCATCATGATGTTTTCAGTAGCACCGACCGAGGCGAAACTCAGTTCGATCACCGCGCCTTTGAGACCGTTCGGAGCCTTGGCGTGCAGGTAGCCGTCTTTCAGCTCGATCTCGGCGCCCAGCGCCTCGAGACCATGGATATGCAGATCCATCGGACGCGCGCCGATGGCGCAACCGCCGGGCAGCGAGACCACGGCCTGGCCCAGCCGCGCCAGCATCGGGCCCAGCACCAGGTTGGAAGCGCGCATTTTGCGCACGATATCATAGTCGGCGACATGGCTGGTCAGATCATGGCTCGACATTGCCAGCACCTGGCCGTCCTGCAGGCTGGAAACCTCGGCACCCAGCGACTGCAGCAGCAGCGTCATGGTCTTGATGTCGCTCAGCCGCGGCGCATTGGTCAGCGTCAGCGGTTCTTCGCTGAGCAGCGTCGCGGGCATCAGGGTGAGGCAGGCGTTCTTGGCCCCTGCAATCGGAATTTGCCCGTTCAGCGGGCCGTTACCAGTTACCAGAATCGAATCCATCTGCCCTTACTCTCCACTTTTGCCCGTATCCTGGTCCTGCTTATCCGCCCGCGCCTTGGCCTGTGCCTTGCGCCGGGCCATATTTGCCTTGAGCGCTGCCTTCAACCGATCTTCGCGGGAGGCCGCCGGACCGTCGTTTTTCGGTGTTTTCTTCTCTGCCATAAGACTTCTGTAACTTAGTGCGAAAAAACCGTCCAGAATGCTCTTGCACCCCTCCGCGTTTATGCCTAAAAGCCCCCTCACCGGCGCTGCTGTAGCTCAGAGGTAGAGCACTCCCTTGGTAAGGGAGAGGTCGAGAGTTCAATTCTCTCCAGCAGCACCATATTCCAAAAAACACGCAATATCAGGCAGATGCAAGGATTTACGCACAGCCCTGGCCGAGCCGTTTTGCATGTTCCCCCTCTCAAATGACCATACTTAAGAGAATTCAGGCGGTTTTCGGCTTAGCAGGCGATCAAACCGATGGGCTCCAGAAGCAGGACGCCTGCCCGCGGGACGGGAGCGCAGCTGTTCCAAGATCTCTTCCCGGCCCGTTTGGCCCGGCCTTAAGTTCCCCGAATCCGGGGAATCGGGTCCAGTTCCCGTGATTCGGGCCTTCGCTCAACGCTAAAGAGAATTTTGAATCGGCTTATTTGCGGCTTTCAGCCCGCCAAATGACGCAAATCCAGAGGTTCCGCGCTTTTTTTAACGCTGCTGAAATGAATCGTCGTGACTGTCGTCTTCCATCTAGCGCCACCCAGCTGGCACCGCCGACGGCCATTCGCAGGCTGCCGGGCAGACTGAAATGTTGATGGGAACTACGCTGCAATGACACGACTGTTTAAATTCTGGGGCAATATGCGATTAGGCCGTAAACTGCCTCTCTCCATCGCTGCTCCAACAATCATCCTCACTCTTGCTTCAGGCTTCTTCTTTGCCTGGGAAGCCGGCCAGGCGCTGAAAGCCAACCGCGAGGCGGCTTATGCAACGCTGCTGGAAGAGCGCAAGGAAGCACTGGAAAACTGGGTGGCAGGCCTGCGCTCGCAAACCCGCACGCTGGTTGCCAGCAAAGCGGTCGAAACTGCGCTTCGCGATTTCTCGAACGGGTTCTATTCCCTTGGCGACGATCCTGCAGGACATCTGCGGGCTACCTATGCAGACGGCAATCCCAACCCTGCGGGTGAGCGCTACAAACTTCTGGACGCCAAAGACAAGTCAGCCTGGTCGATTCGCCACAAGATGAACCACACCGGCTTTGTTACGTTCCTGGAAGAGCAAGGCTTCCTTGATGCCTACCTTTTGGATGTGCAGGGGAACATGGTCTATTCGGTGCACAAGAATGAAGATTTTGCGCTGAACTATCTGGACGGCCCCTTTAAGGACAGCGGCCTAGGCCAAGCCTACCAAGCGGCTTTGGAGATGGAACAGGGCAACGTGTTCCTGTCGCAAATGGCGGGCTATGAGGCTGACGGCGGTGCTGCGGCCATGTTCATCTCCTCGCCGATCTTCAAGAAAGGCGCGATCATGGGCGCGCTGGTTCTGCGGGTGCCTGTCGGCGACATCGCAGGTATCCTGTCGCGTTCCGCACTGCTCGGCGAGACTGGCCAGGCCTATCTGGTGCGCGGCGACGGCATTGCCCTCACCGCCTCAGACCGCGAGGGCGGCCATCAGATCCTGTCGCAACTGCCGGAACTGCAGCAGATCACCGCTGCCATCAGCGGCGGCGAAAGCAGTTTCTCGGGCACTCCCGGCCTGTCCGGGCAGCCGGTAGAGGCGATGGCCGCGGGCATCGGCCTTGAAGACCGGACCTGGGGCATCGTTGTGGAAGTCGACAGCGCCGAAGCATTGGCGGCTCAGAACAGCCTGTCCAACGCTGCCATGCTCCAGGCGGTCGGCGTTGCGCTGGCCGTGGCGCTGCTGTCCTGGATTGCGGCCCGCAGCATTGCCCGCAAAGTTTCGGCTCTCTCCGACAGCGTCGAGCATATCGCGGCCAAGGATTACGGCCATCCGGTTGCCGGCAAGGGCACGGGAGACGAATTCGGCAATATCGCCGGCATCCTGGAGGGTTTCAAAACAGATCTGCAAAACGCCCAGATTGCCGAGGAAGAGCGGGCCGAGGCGCAGCGGGAGCAGGACCTCGTCGTGAACGAGCTGCGCAACGGCCTGACACATCTTGCCATGGGCGACTTCTCCAGCACGATCGACCAGCCCTTCCCCGAGGCCTACAAAGGCCTGCGCCTCGACTTCAATCAGACAGTCGACACATTGAACGCAACCGTCCGCGAAGTGGTGGAAGCCACCACTAGTATCCGCAACGGCACGCATGAGATCAGCCAGGCCTCGGACGACCTGTCTCAGCGCACCGAAAGCCAAGCGGCCACGCTGGAACAGACCGCGGCGGCGCTGGATCAGATGACCGCCAGCGTCAAGGCGGCCGCGGACGGCGCACGCGGCGTCGAAAACGCGATGAACGAAGCCCGGGACGAGGCCAAGACCAGCGGCGAAGTTGTGGAAAACGCAGTGGCGGCGATGAATGGAATCGAGGAATCCGCCAACCACATCTCGCAGATCATCGGGGTGATCGACGACATCGCTTTCCAGACCAACCTGCTGGCGCTGAATGCCGGGGTCGAAGCAGCGCGCGCTGGCGACGCCGGGCGCGG